>JAFYRH010000026.1 GCA_017559555.1 Clostridia bacterium | reverse complement strand
TCTCGCAGGCATCATGTGGAGCTCCATTCTCAAACAGCACGACCTCAAATTCGGATATTTCGACTTCCTGAAAATCGGCATTACCATTGCCCTGCCGGCACTTGTTGCTGCGCTTGGCATGCTGCACTTTATGTTTTGAAAAAGACAGCGAATGAGTCCTTCTCGTTCGCTGTTTTTGTGTTGATATTGGGGCTTGTATTTTATGGGATTTTATGTTATAATGTCTGTATAAGATTTTCAAAAGCAAAATCCCACAACGTGAGGTTTTTATGAAAAAAACGACAAAACCGGAATTTCCCGTTTTTTTGCAAGAATTGACCGAACAAGATTGCGCTCTTGTGGATGCCTTCTTTTCGGAGTTCGACCTCTACTTTTTGCTCTCGAAAGCGGAAAGAAAACTATTTAGATTAGATTTTGAAGCCGCCATTATGTTGCTTTACGGACAGGGTGTGCCAATGCAGGAGATTCTTTCTCGTTTGGCGCTCTCCAACTTGGGTGGCTTTTATGCGCGCCCTTCTACGGTTTGGTTCCCCCTTGACGATGCGGCAAAAATTTACCCCATCTCGATGGAGCACGGCCGCCAATTGGTCTTTCGTTTGGCAATCTACTTAAAAGAGGACATCATTCCCGAATTGTTGCAAATGGCGCTTTCCTTTACCGTAAAGCGCTTCCCAAGCTTTGCAACCACACTGAAAAAGGGCATCTTTTGGCACTATTTGGATGCGGTGAAAAAACACTTCCCCATTGAGGAGGAGCACGACGTCCCCTGCCAACCCATTAAGGTTTCTCTCAGTGGTTCTCAGCCTTTTCGCCTCATGTACTACAAAAACCGCATTAGTGCCGAGTTTTTCCACGTTCTTACCGACGGCACCGGTGCATTGATCTTTCTCAAAGCGTTGGTATCGGAATATTTGCGCCTATGCGGTGTAACCGCCTCGAAAAGTGACATTTGGAACGTAAACGACACCCCCATCAACGAGGAATTTGAAAACGCATTCGTTAAGGTTGAAAAGGCAGAAACCGGCTCCGGTTTTATGGATAAGCCCGCCGCACAAATGAACGGGCGCATGGTAAGACGCAAGCCCTGCCGCCTTTTGCACTTTAAAATGGATTCGGCTGAGCTTTACAAAACAGCAAAGGAACACGGAGGCACCGTTACGGCTTACCTTTTGATGCAAATGCTTTATGCTTGCCAAGCTGCAACCGATGAATTAACGGGAGATATTCATATTCAAGTCCCCGTCAATATGCGCAAATTCTACCCCTCTAAAACCGTTCGTAACTTTTCGATGTACTGCGGTGTAAGAGTGCCGATTGAGGAAATTGGCGGCAAACAAGAATTGATTGCCAACATTAACGCACAGCTTGCCGAAAAGTCAGCAAAGGATAAAATGCGCGAAATGATTACGGCGGCAGTAAACCTCGTTAGCTCCATTCGTGTCATTCCGCTTGTCATCAAACAACCCATTGCCAAAATGGTTTACGGCTTTTTAGGAGAAAAGATCTACACCACCACGCTCTCTAACCTCGGTGTTGTAAATATGCCAAAGGAATTTGACGAACACGTGATTGGTATGGACTTTTGCCTTGGCGCACAAATGACCAATCGTCTTGCCTGCACAATTATCACCTGCAGCGGCATTTCGACCTTTTCGATCTCTAAAATGACAGATGACCCGACCTTTGAGGAGAAGATGTATCAGCTCCTCACAAACGACGGCATTACTGTTGAAGTGGAAGGGAGTGAATACTATGCACGTTAAGCAAACATACCCTTCTGTAAAAAGAGGCTCTAAAAACAGACGTCAAATGTTGGCGGTTTTGCGTTGGCCTTTTTTAACGGTGGCTGCCGCCTGTTTGATTGTGAATGCGGCAATTGCGGGACCCTTTTGGGGTATTATCGCAGTGCTTGTACTCTATATCGTTTGGAGATTGATCCTTTCCCCCGACCTTGTAGAATATAACCGCATGAGCCAATCCATCAAAATTGTTGCATGGGTCAGCATTTTGTTGGCATTGATCGACATCTTGCTGGTACATAGCTTTGCCCTGTTTGTCATTCCCATTGTATGCTTTAGCGGACTTGTGGTCAGCATCGTCCTCTTTTTTACCGACCTGCGAAGACAAAAGCACAACATGCTCCCGCTGATTTTGTTTGAGGTCGTATCGATGATCGGCTCCGGCATTGTGCTTTGCGTTTGGAAAGACCCCAACAATTGGCCCTACATCGTACTGCTTTCCCTTTCGGTGCTCAGTTTTTTGTCAAAGGTCATTGTGCTTGGCAGAGACTTTAAAATTGAACTCGAACGCCGGTTCCACATCCAATAACCAAAAGAAAGGAGCAACACCATGAGAAAGACGATTTGTATTATCAGTAACATTGTGTTATCGTATTTTTACGTTTCAACGTCTTGGATGCTATCCCTTGCCGCTCTGTTTTATATGACGGCATTGAATTGGCAAAACTCCACGGTAGAAGCGCTTTGGTTTGTGGGGCTTTGCATCATCGCCCTCACCCCCATCTTTTGCATTTTGGGAATCGTTATCTCCATTGTAAAATGGGTAAAAGAACGTTACCTCGGTGCATTCCTCGTGCAATTCTTGCCATTTGGAACACTTGCACTTTCTGTTCTTTTCTTCATCGTTCCTGTTTGGATAATCAATTTAGGATTTCACCTCTGATATTCTCCATCGATTTTGGTCAAAAGCAAAAATATGATTTATAAAGCGAGGTTTTCAAAATATGAGAAAATTCCTTTGTATTGTCAGTAATATCATTTTGACTATCGTATACATCCCCATGTCATGGTTTGCATCCCTTTTGATGTGGGCGGCATTTGATGGTTATATTGCAAATTGGACATTTTCCTTTGATGGAATTATCTCCTTTTTGTTCATCGCCTTGTTCTTCCTCACTCCTGTATTCAGCCTTTTAGGAATCGTTATCTCCATTGTGAAATGGGTAAAAAACCGCTACCTCGGTGCATTCTTGGTACAATTTTTGCCGTTTGGAACACTCGCCCTTGGTTTTATCCTGTTCCTGATTTGGAAAATTTAATACTTCTTACAAAAACAGCGAACAAGAAATCCTCGTTCGCTGTTTTTTGTTTTAAATGCCTTTAGGTAGTTGAGCGCGAAGCGCGAAACAGACAACAAACTACTATGTAGTAGGCAACAAAGGTTATACCCTTGTTTTTTGAGAGAAGATTTAGTATAAGGCTTCCCCTCGAGGGGAAGCTGTCACCGAGAGGTGACTGATGAGGTGTAGCCGCCACAGGCGGCGTTTGGACGCGAGTGTTCTTAACGGATGCTACGCATCCTACACCTCATCCGCCTCGTGTTACTCGGCACCTGTCTCGCTGCGGCTCGGTCACGCTCACGTTTTGACAGTCCACCGGACTGTCATTCATTTCGCTCGCGCCGCTCCGCTACC
>JAFYRH010000246.1 GCA_017559555.1 Clostridia bacterium | reverse complement strand
GGCGTACCCTTATCGGTCATACTGAAGGTAATGGTACGACTTTCTTCATCAAAGCCGATGCCAAGGGTCATATCACACTCACCGTCACCGTAGGCATAGTGCGCTACATTGACAAATATTTCTTCAATTGCAACGCAAACTGCCGTTTGAATTTTCATCGGGCACGCAAAGCTTTCCAACGTTTGATCTACAAAACCGAGAACATCAGACAATGCTTCGATTTTTGCAGGAAAGGTTTTATTCATCATGTGCACACCTCCTTGCTGCGGTTTATAATCAAACATAAGCATGGTAATATCGTCAAACTGCGGTGCATCTCCCACAAATTCGTCGATATTGGCTTTTAATGTAGGCAAAAGTTCTGTTGCCACCATAGATTTGTTTTGGTTCATAAAAGCGAGAAGTCGATCTTCGCCGTAAAGTTTGTTTTCTGTGTTGGTAGCTTCCGGCACACCATCGGTGTAAAGGAAGAGTCTATCGCCGGGGGAAAGCGTAAGCTCTCCAACGCGGTATCGAATGCCCTCCATGCCGGCAAGAACAAAGCCTGCACGGGTTTTTAAGTACTCAAAGTCACCGTTTGCCCTCTTAAGAAGAGGCGGATTGTGACCGGCATTGGCAAATTGCAAATTGCCTGTTTCAAGATCCAAAATACCCATCCACGCAGTAACAAACATACCCGACTCATTGTTCTCACAAAGCTTTTCGTTTGCTTTGGTAAAGATATCGTTTACTGCCATACCGCTCTCTGCCAAGTCTTTGATAATCGTCTTAGCGGTCATCATAAACATTGCCGCGGGAATTCCCTTGCCCGAAACGTCAGCTGCCAAGAATGCAACCGTTGTATCGTTCAACTTGTAGAAGTCGTAGAAATCTCCGCCAACTTCTTTTGCTGCAATCATTTGCGCATAAACTTTATACTCTTCTCCTTCGGGGAAGTTTGTGGGGAGGGCAGATAGCTGAATTTGCTTTGCATATTCAAGTTCCTTGTCGATACGTGCAGCTGCTTCGGCGATATACCGCTTGAGTGTGGAAACAGTTGAGTTAATATCATCGGACAAGGATGAAAACTCTTGACTGGAGCGCACGTCAACCGTTACGTTCAGGTCACCTTTGGTAATTCTTCCAAGAGTGTCGTTGATCTTTTCAAGGTTATTGATGATCACCCTCTTGATAAGTATGTAGACAAAGACAAACAAGGTTGCAAAGATAATAACCTGCATAAAGATGCTCGTATAAAGCGAGGCATCGCGCATGAATACCGCTTCAGATTCGGGCATTGATGCTATAATGCAATAGCCCTCAACAAACTTAAACACATACATGTGTTTTTCGCTAAGATCGGTCTTTCCGTCTACGATATCCGCATAATAAATTGCTGTTGCCGTCTTTCCTTCCTTCATTTCATCGGGAGGATTGATTCCGATTGTAGAAACGTGAGCCGTCGAATATTCGTTATCGATCACAAGTGAAAGGGTTTCATCAAGCACTGCAACAAAGCCACTTGTACCGACGTGACGGTTTTTGGTAACGTCCACAACGAAATCATCCAGCATAGCATGGAATTGCTCAGCATCGTATCCGACCTGAATAAATCCGCCATCTGTGAGCTTTATCGCCGCATATTTTCTCCATACCGTTCCGTCAATCCCTCGCGGACTGTACTTTTGTACGAAAGAATCCTGTCTTCCCAAAACATCAACGAATTCTTTGGACTGCTCCGAAAGGTTCATATCATACCCCACATTGCCGTCATCGGTAGATTTTTCCACCTTATCGTTGCTTCCCACAACGTTGATCTCCACAACATTGTACTTTTCTTTAAGCCCTGTGAGTGCTATGGACGGGTTGCTTTCATATTCATTCTTAACGTCCTGCACGATTTTAAGAAGAGCGGCATCGGACTTAGCCTTTACGGTTGCTTCTACATCATTTATGGCTGCGGTAAATACCTCCTGGGTTTCTACCCTCACCATTCCGTTTTGAAGAATGTAGGTAAAGGAGCTTGTAACCAAATAAGCAATTACAATACAAGCCAAAAGCCAACGTTGGAAGGTGTTTGCAATTTTGTCGGTTCCCTTTTTCGCCGTAAAACGATCACGGCTTAACAAAGAAACAATGATAATGGCAACACCGACAGCGATTGCATTACCAATAATCATGGGAGTGGTAGCGCCTCTGACAAACTCAAAAGCCTGAGAAGAGTTATCCATATTGGTGATAAAGATCAAAATCATATGGATGACTTCGCACGCAACCGCGATGCAAACGCCGTAGCCCCAGGTAGGCTTTTTGTTATCGAACATCAGTTTTCTCAGTCCTGCCGCCATAAAACCGGCAAGAATAGTGGCAAGGCTACACGCAAGACGCGTATAAGTACCGCCTCCCCAATAAACTGAGAACCAACGGTAAAAACCACCAATAAAGCCCGAAATAATACCCGCCGGCGCACCAAAGATGAGACCTGCCGAAAGCGGTGCCGCATCACGCACGTTTACAACCGCACCAAGCCACTCAACACCGTAGCTTGATGCAAATGCTGATACACCTCCAAAAAGCACACCGGCAATGATTTGTTTGGTCATATACGGCAGTTTTTTTACGGGAGTATGTTTGTCTGCTAAGTAAACCAAAATTACCAACAGGCAATTGAGTAATATCGGAACAATCAATCTCATTTATGCACCTCTTACTGCAAGCCAAGCCAAGTTTTGGCAAAATCTCCAAGGATTTCACCTGCTACGGCAAGGAGCATCAGCAAAACCATATAAAGGGACATACTGCCGCCGTTTACGGAGTCTTTTGCAATATTGTAATAAAAATTAAACTGTCCCTGCAGATTGTTATCTCTTGTTTGCTGCCATTGATATGTGATAACTTCATCGCAATCATAATCCTTTGGCAAATATGTACTGTACAAATTTTCTTCCAAACGACGAATGCGGTAACAACCGGAATCATTGATTTCGTAATCTTCGTCAATAGACAAAGCCACAACCGCTTTTTTTAATTTTTGACGGTGGAAAGCACCGATTCGGGTAATTTCCTCCGGCAAAAGTCTTGATTCGTTGATACGAACGGAATATCCGTATTTTTCCGAAACAACGGGAGTGGTAATCAAATCACGAAGTCTGGACAAGGCATTCCCCATATCAACGTGTGGATTAAAGATTTCATTCAAAGATTCGTGCGGCATACGCCAAACGAAATATGCCTCATCATTATCCAAAAACGGCTGTATCTCATCAAGGTTGATACTGATCAACGTTCCGCCTGCCAAAGGTTTAACGTCGTACTCTAATGTGCTGATGTGTACTACATCTATGGTTTTTCCGTTATATGCAATCTCAGAAGTGTGATCGTTTTTCATATAATCCACAATGCAAGCCGCACTAAAGGTTGCCTGCAAAATTTTCGTGTCATTAAAATGCAACGATACATCTTCTATTTCCTTGCAAGAAACCGCAAACGGAACGTATACATGCAAGGCTTTGCTTGTCAGTATACCGCGTATACGAACCGCCATATCTACATAACTTGTTCCCTTGGGATTTAGCCAATTGTGAATATAAACAGTGCTTGTATCGTCACCGTCAACCCAAACTGCCCATCCGTCATCTGCAAACTTTCTTTGCTTTTTAGCCATCGGTTCTCTCCTACTATTTATATAATTTTTCTTCCCGCCACAAACTTAGCGGTAACTTTTTTCTCGTCTAACCCAAGGTAAACTGCGCGTTCCATTCTCTCTGCAAGATTCAGGCTTTGCGGATGCGGGAGGACGCTGTCGTCCATTACAACGGCATCGAACTCATACCCCTCTTCAAAGCTGCCAACCTTGCCAAAGAATGCTCCACCGCCCTTGGTTGCCAAATAAAACGCCTCAGAGAAAACGAGCGGCTTATCCGCCTCGTTCACCATTCTAAAGTACATTTTCGACACCTGAATTGCATCTGTAATCGCACGGAATATCGAATCGCTATGTCCGCCTGCGACGTCACTGCCAAGACCTATATTCAATCCAAGATCAATATACTTGCGAATAGGTGCTATTCCGGAGGTAAGATTCATATTGGATGCGGGACAGTGCGCTACAAACACACCGTTTTTGCGCATCAACTCTACTTCTTCATCGGTAGACCAAACACAGTGCGCCATTACGGTTTTTACATCGGTACCGATATCGTCATTCTTTCCAAATAGGTCGTATTCGTTATAAGAATCACCATAGAATGGATTATCGGGGCGCAGGAATTTAACGAAATCGATTTCTCCCTTGCTCTCCGACAAATGCGATTGCACGGGAATGCCGTAAGCCATTTGAATTTGGCGAAGCTCTTCCATCAACTTATCGGTACAGCACGGAATAAAGCGAGGTGTTAAAATCGGATAGGTGTTTTTGAACTTATCTTTTGTCGCATTGATCCAACCGAAGGTGTTATATGCCGAAATTTCCGCACTTTCCTCTGTGAGTGCTTCGCTCGCTTCTCTATCCATATTAACCTTGCCAACGTAACTGACAAGACCGCTCTCTTCCAGCAGCTGCATCAAAAGCTCGGTGGCATAGCGGTGACGGGTGGCAAAAACAGAAGCACGGGTTGTAGCACCTTTTTTCAAGGCTTCCACAAACATGCCGTATGCTTTTTGGGCATATTCGAGATTTTCGTATTTCTCTTCCTGGGGGAATGTGTAGCGATTCAGCCAATCCTTCAACTCAAGATCCATACACATTCCGCGAAAAGCATATTGCGGTGCGTGAACGTGAAGATCCACCATGCCGGGGAATATCAATGCATCACCGTAATCGTAAAGCGGCAGGGATGCATATTCTTTGGGCAAAGTTTCAAACACACCTTTGCTAACGCCATTTACACACACCGCATAAGCGTTGGGATGCAAGTCTAGTTCGCCGGCGTGAATCGTTTGGCATAGATTGCCCTTTATTACAAAGCTATTTTTCATAGTTTCCTTCTTTTTAGAAATTGTGTAATAATCATTTTTGATAAAATACGGTTATCGGCTTTGAATAACGGTTCG
>JAFYRH010000245.1 GCA_017559555.1 Clostridia bacterium | reverse complement strand
TGCTTTTGGCGAAGCTATGACCGATGAATTCAAGGAATATCAAAAGCAAATCGTTAAAAACGCAAAGGTTCTTTGCAAGGCTCTTACCGAAGCAGGCTTCCGTGTGGTTTCGGGAGATACCGACAACCACCTAATGCTTATCGACCTTCGCGCGTTCGGTATTACGGGTAAGGAAATGGAAAAGCGTCTTGACGAGGTTCACATCACCGTTAACAAGAACGCTATCCCCAACGATCCCGAAACACCTTTTGTCACCAGCGGTATTCGCGTAGGTACTCCTGCAGTAACCTCTCGCGGATTCAAGGAAGAGGAAATGCTCAAAATTGCAGGCTGGATCAAGGACATTGCCACCGATTTTGAGGGCAACAAAGAGAGAGTAACCGCCGAAGTTATTGCTCTTTGCGAAAAGTATCCCATTTATGACTAATATTCTAAATAAAATAGGAAAAAAGCATTGACAAACGCTGTTTGATATGCTATAATGACTTCAAATGATAGAGGCGCACCACAAGAAGAGTATCCGACGTGAGAGAGCCTGCGCAGGCGTTGCGGCGGAAAAAGGATTGGGTGCCGAAGGGCGGGGGAGCGCAAACCCGTTCCTGGCATTGCGGAAAATATCCGCCGTGCTGTCGCAGAAATGCGGAGAGCTATCCAAATCCCGTCATTGTATCATCGTTTTAGATGATTTTTGTGGGCAGGGGTACGCTCTTTGGCGCACTCCTGCCTTTCAAATTGAAAAACGATTGAAGACCGAAAGGACACACAAACACTATGAAGCAAACAATTTTTACCGGCGCGGCAACCGCCATCGTTACCCCTTTTATTGGCAATGAGGTTGACTATGAGCAATTTGGCAGATTGATTGAGTGGCAAATTGCCGAAGGCATTGATGCTATCGTTGCTTGCGGAACCACAGGCGAAGGCTCCACACTTACCGACGAAGAGCACCGCGCGGTTATTGAATACGCAGTTAAAAAGGTAAACGGACGTGTTCCTGTTATTGCAGGTACCGGTTCCAATGATACCGCATACGCAGTTGATTTGACCAAGTTCGCATGCGAAGTTGGTGCTGATGCTATGCTGCTCGTAACCCCTTACTATAACAAAGCCACCCAAAAGGGACTTATCAAATCCTTTGAAGTAGTAGCAGATGCCAGCACAAAGCCTTGCATCCTTTACAACGTACCTTCTCGCACGGGCTGTAACCTGCTTCCCGCAAGTGCGGCAGTTCTTGCCGATCATCCCAATATCGTTGCTATCAAAGAGGCTTGCGGCAATATCTCGCAAATTGCAGAGCTTGCATCGCTCGTTCGTGGCAAGATGGATATTTATTCCGGTAACGATGACCAAATCGTTCCCGTACTCTCTCTTGGCGGTAAGGGTGTTATCTCGGTGCTTTCTAATCTGATGCCCAAGGCGACAAGCCAAATGTGCCACAAGTTCTTCGCAGGCGACGTTGCGGGCAGTGCCAAGATGCAACTGGATCTTCTCGAGCTTGTTAACGCACTCTTCTGTGAGGTTAACCCCATTCCCGTAAAGGCTGCTATGTCTGCTATGGGCTTTGGCGAGAATAGTCTGCGCCTGCCTCTGACTCCTATGGAGCCTCAAAATGCCGAAAAACTTTATGCACTTATGCGTAAAGAAGGCTTGATTTGATGAAAGGATTTTCGCACTCATGAAAATTTTGATTTGCGGTGTTGGCGGAAGAATGGGTAGAGAAGTAGCCAAGCTCGCGCTCGATGGCGTACGCGATGCGACTATCGTAGCAGGCTTTGACGTAGTACCTCTTGATACCCGTGAATTTCCCACCTACACCGAATGGAGTGCAGTGAATGGTGAAATTGATTGTATCATCGATTTCTCTCACCATACGGCAACCGAAGCACTCCTGAATTTTGCAAAACAGAACAATATTCCTGCCGTGATCGCCACAACCGGGCATACCGAGGAGGAAAAATCTAATATCATTGAGGCGGCAAAACAGATTCCCGTGTTCCACTGTGCCAATATGTCGCTTGGAATCGCGCTTCTCGTTGAGCTTGCCAAAACTGCGGCAAAGGCTTTTCCAGATGCAGATATCGAAATCATCGAAAAGCACCACAATCGCAAGTTGGATGCTCCCAGCGGAACGGCTCTCCTTTTGGCAAATGCCATCAAAGAGATTCGCAAAAATGCGAAGTTCATTTTCGGTCGCTCGGGACAAGCCAAGCGTGAGCCCCAAGAAATCGGCATCCATGCCATTCGTATGGGCAATATCATCGGTGAGCATGAGGTAATCGTTGGCACCGATACCCAAACCATTACACTCAAGCACGAGGCACACAGCCGCGCACTCTTTGCCGAGGGCGCGCTTGCAGCTGCAGATTACCTTTGCGGAAAGCCTGCAGGACTCTATGATATGGAGCGCATGATTTCCGAGGACTAATCTTCATTTTTACAAAACGAGGAAAAAACAATGATTTGTAACAATCTAACCGTCAATAAAGAGGGACATCTTTGCCTTGGCGGTCAAGATACAACAGAATTGGCAAAGCAATACGGCACGCCCTTGTATCTGATGGACGAGGAACGCATTCGTGCCAACTGTCGCACCTATCTTTTGGCGATGAGAGAAGCTTTTGGCGAGAACGCTCTGCCGCTTTATGCGAGCAAGGCGGCATCCTTTAAGCAGATCTATCGCATTATGAAAGAAGAGGGAATGGGTATTGACGTTGTTTCGTCGGGTGAAATCTGCACCGCAGTTTCGGTCGGCTTTCCGATGGAGCGCGCATATTTCCACAGCAACAACAAAACCGATGCCGATATCGACTACGCAATCAAAAACGGTATTGGGTATTTTGTAGTGGATAACCGCGAAGAACTCGATGCCATTGAATATTTTGCAGCCAAGAACGAGATCACCCAAAAGGTGCTTTTGCGCATCACTCCCGGCATCGATCCGCATACCTATGCGGCAGTTGCTACGGGAAAGGTCGACTCCAAGTTCGGTTCCGCAATTGAAACCGGACAAGCCGATGAAATGACTGCATATGCACTCTCTCTTTCACACGTTAAGCTTTCGGGCTACCATTGCCATATAGGCTCGCAGGTGTTCGATTCGGATACTTTCCTGCGTGCGGCGGCAATTATGCTCGAGTTTGCTAACCAAATGAGAGAGAAGTACGGTTTTATCATCGATGAACTCGACCTTGGCGGCGGTTATGGCGTGCGTTATACCGAAAATGATCCCGTTATCGACATTGCCGCAAACATTCAAGAGGTTGCAGGCGCAGTCAAAGCGCAATGCGAAACCTTGCATTATCCTATGCCGGCTATTCGTCTGGAACCCGGTCGCAGTATCGTTGCCGATGCAGGCTTGACTCTTTATGAGGTAGGAACTGTTAAGCGCATTCCCGGCTACAAGAACTACGTCTCTGTTGATGGCGGTATGACCGACAATCCGCGTTATGCTTTGTACGGTTCTGCTTACACCGTTCTGCTTGCAAATCGTGTCAACGACGAGAGCACACCTTTCAAATGCTCGGTAGTAGGACGTTGCTGTGAGAGCGGTGATATTCTGCAAGAGAACGTTACATTGCCTGCCAATACCGCAAGAGGTGACATTCTCGCGGTTCTCACAACGGGAGCGTATAACTACGCGATGTCTTCCAATTACAATCGCATTCCGCGTCCCCCTGTAGTTATGCTTAAGGATGGTACAAG
>JAFYRH010000244.1 GCA_017559555.1 Clostridia bacterium | reverse complement strand
TTTCCGTAGCCAACCACCGCTTGTTTTACCTGCGGCGGTGTGTATTCGAAAATGGGAACTCCTGCGCGCTCGGCAGAAAGCAAAATTACCCCTCTCGCCTCTGCTACGCGAATACCCGTTGTAATGTTGTTTGTGAAGAACAGTTCTTCTACCGCCATAGCATCGGGGTGATATTTTTCAATCAGTTCATTCATGCCGTCGTATATGAGACGCAAGCGCTCTTCGGTGCGCATTCCTTTAGGGGTATTGATAGACCCATAGGCAATGGTGCGAAATTTTGCACCTTGATATTCGATAACTCCCCAACCAACTATAGCAAGTCCGGGGTCGATGCCCAAAATAATCAAAACAGTTCTCCCATCTTAAATACATAAATATCCAAGATAATTATACCACCTTTTCTCCCAAAAGTCAAACAATTTGCGTACTTTTTTGGAAAAAACTTGATAAAAAATGCAAAAATTCGGTTTACAGAACGTTTTTTTTATGTTATAATATCTTTATAATGTATTTTCATGGCAAGGAGAACACTATGCCTATTCTTCAACTGCACCCCGAAGACCGCGTGCAACTGAAAAAGCCCCACCCCTGCGGCGGAAAAATCTTTCGTATTGTACGCGTGGGCAGCGAGGTTCGCGTAATATGCGAAACCTGTGGGCGAGATATGACTTTGGATAGAATAAAGCTTGAAAAAGCAATCAAACAAATTTTGACGAACACAACAAATCCCCCCGAAAAAGGAGAAATATAGCATGAAGACAGAAGTTTTGGAAAAGAAAACGAAAAATTCCGAGCCGAAAAAGTCCGGTTTTTTAACGGCCATCAAAAATGCTTGGGGTAAACTGACCGGTATTCCGTTTGCTAAGGAATACGGTTACCTGCTTTTGTGCATGCTCATTCCGGCTGTGCTGATTTATTTGATTTATCTTGCGCGCGGTGAGCATCCGTTTGGCGACGGCTCCGTTTTGGTGCTTGACTTGAACGGTCAGTACGTTTGGTTCTTTGAAGCATTGCGTAACTTTGTTCGCGGTGATGCAGATTTGCTCTATTCCTTTGCGCGTCAATTGGGCGGTGAATTTATGGGAATTTATGCGTACTATCTTGCAAGTCCGCTTTCCTTCTTCCTTTCCCTCTTCCCTAAGAACAGAATGCTTGAAGCACTCTTGGCTCTCTTTATGCTCAAAGGTGCTTTGTGCGGTGCAAGCTTCGGCATTTATATGCACAAAACCTCAAAAAAACCCAATAAGATTGCGATTGTAATCTTCTCGGCATCTTATGCGCTTTGCTCCTATGCCATCATTCAGCAGCACAACACTATGTGGATCGATGCTGTTATGTGGTTGCCTCTGATTACCCTCGGTATTGAAAACCTCATCAAGCACGGCAAGTTCAAATTATATGTAGTTGCTTTGGCAATTGCGGTTTACAGCAACTTCTACATTGGCTACATGCTTTGCTTCTACTGTGTAATTTACTTCTTCATCTACTACTTCGGCAGTTCCGCAAAATTCCGCAACAATCCTATGCGTGAGAAGTTCCACTTCTTCCGTTCTCTCGGCCGTTTTGCAGGCTACTCTGCTTTGGCACTCGGTATTGCGGCTGTCATCATTCTCGGTGCTTACTACTCGCTTAACTTTGGTAAAACGACCTTTACCGACCCCAGCTGGGAATTCCAATGGAAGTTTGACCTGATGGACTTCTTCTACAAGCTCTTGCCCGCATCCTACGATACCGTACGCTATGAAGGTCTTCCCTTTGTTTATTGCGGCGTTTTGACAATTTTGTTGGTTCCCGCTTATTTTGCCTCTAAGAAATATACGGTAAGAGAAAAAATCTTTTCTGCACTGTTCCTCCTCATCTTCTTCTTCAGTTTCTCCATTAACGTAGTTGACCTTGTTTGGCACGGATTCCAAAAACCGCAATGGCTCAATTATCGATATAGCTTTATGTTCTCATTCTATCTGTGCGTTCTGGCTTGCCGTGTGATGACAGATTTGGATAGAGCATCTATTCGTTTTGCACGTGTCTTTGACATTTCTGCCATCATTTTGATTGCAGGATACGGAATTACGGAACGTTACGGCGAAACCAAAACATTTAGCAACATTTTCATTTATTTTTCTCTGATTGCAGTCTTTGTTTATTTGTTAGTACTCACCATTATTCGCAGATCCAAGCAAAAGCAAACTGCAAGCTTTGCACTTGCCTGCATTGTAATTGTGGAGCTCTTCCTCAACGGACTCCTTGGCATTAACGGACTCTTTGGCGACGTAGGATATTCCCCCTATAGCCGTTACAACAACTTTTTGAAGGAAGTGCGCCCCATTGTTGAAACCGTTCAAGAAAAGGACGACTCCTTCTACCGTATGGAAAAGACCTTTTACCGTTCGAACAACGATAATATGGCGCTCAACATTCGCGGACTTTCGGGTTCCACTTCGACCTTGAATAAAGAAACCATCAGATTTTTGAACTCGATGGGTTATGCCTCCAAGGCGCATTGGACCAAATTCCTTGGCAATACGCCCGTTGCAGACTCGTTGCTCGGTATTAAATATCTCATTACCGACCAAGCAATTTACGACACCTACTACGATGTTTTTGCAACCGATGAAAACGGCAAATATACCGCATATCTCAACCCCTATGCACTTTCCATTGCCTACGGCGTTTCTGACGACCTGTTGGATTTTGAATTGGGCTTTGTGGAAGAAACCAAAACCACTCCCACCGATGAAAAAGAAGACGGCCAATTGATTAAGGACTCTATCAGCTCCATTAAGGGGATTATCAACAGTTGGCTCAACATTGAAGAAAACAACGCATCTAAATACGTTGACGCCTACACCAATCCTTTTGAACGCATGAATGCGATTATTGGAGCAATGCTTGGCGAAGAAGAGCCCGTTGCTGTTTTCGTTCCCATTGAAACAACCGTGAGCAAAACAGAAAACGTTACCGAAAAAACCGGTTATGCAGATCAAAGAATCATCGGTTACATTGGCACAGGCTCCGGCACTTCAAGCATTACCTTACAAACAGACATTATCCCCCAAGATGCAGAAATTTTCTTCTATTATCCTTCTATGGGATACGCCAGAGAAGTAAGCCTTTCCCTCTCTGTTAGTAGCGGAGCAGCCGTTAGCAAGGGCACCTTCAACGGCAATGATACCGCACGCATCGTCTCCCTCGGTGCGCAAAAAGAAAACGATACCCTTTCCTTGAAGATGACCCTTAAGAGCAAAGATCTTTACGGTCAAAAGGACGCTGACTGCTTCTGGTATATCGATATGGAAGCTTTCCAAGACGCTATGAGCCGTCTCGGTCAAAATCAACTGCAAATTAAGGAATACACCGAACACTCCTTTGAAGGCACCTATACCGCCTCCCGCGCAAACGAGCTTGTCCTCACCACCCTTGCTTATGATAACGGCTGGGAAATTTGGGTAGACGGCGAGAGAGTGGAAATCACCAAGGCTCTTGGTGCACTTGTTGCATTCAACGTTGGCGGTGAAGCAGGTGAAACCCACGAAATTCGTATGGTTTATAATCCCAAGACCTTAAATATTGGTCTTGTTGTATCGATCGTTTCGATTCTTGTTTTCATTGCGCTTATCGTTCTTGACCGTCGCTTTGATTTGGGTTGCAAGCGTCGTGACGACGTAGACTATAACGACGGTCGCGGCGAAAGCGAAGAAGATGAGGAGAGCACCAACGTTGCAATCCTCGACCAAGAACCCGACACTTGGGATAAAATGATGAGTACCTCAAGGGTTGTAATTGAAAAACTGAAAGTAATCTTCATTCCTCCAAAGCGTGAAAAATACGTTCACCAACACTCCAAAAAGAAAAAGAAGAAATAAATCCTCTTCCCTTTGAAAACGATCGAAAGGAACCTCTCTTATGTTCTACTATTTGTGCGGAAAGCTCGCACTGCTCAAAAATGACCTTGCCGTAATTGACGTTGGCGGTGTAGGATACAAGCTGACCATCAGCGGCACGACCTATGAGGCAATGCCCGCAAACCGCTCGGTAAAAGATCCGCCAACAATCAAACTTTTCACCTACCTTGCTGTACGCGAGGATGGAATGGAGCTCTTCGGCTTTGCTACCGAAACAGAGCTTGCAACCTTTAAATTGCTCATTACCGTTTCGGGCGTTGGCCCCAAGGCGGCTATGGCGATCCTCTCTCATCTTACCCCCGAAAAGTTTGCGCTTGCGGTTTGTACCGATGATAAAAAGACAATTTCCAAAGCCAACGGCATTGGTCCCAAAACCGCGGCTCGCGTGATTTTGGAACTCAAGGATAAACTGATGAAGGAAGCAGGCGGTGCCGATGCATTTGCATCGGTCGCCTCTCCCCTTTCCGGCACACCTGTCGCAAAGAGCGGAAAACTTGCCGAGGCGACCGACGCGCTTATGGTGCTTGGTTACTCCCGTGCCGAAGCGATGGCGGCTATGAAAGATATGGACATTGCCAATATGGAACTTGAGGAAATCATCCGTCTTTCTCTCAAACGCCTGATGTGATATCACTAACAGAAAGGACACACAATGGATACCAACGAATTCGATTTTGAAAACCGAATTATGAATACGTCTTACTCTGCCGCCGACTCTGACGTGGAGTATTCTCTGCGCCCTAAAACGCTTGATGAATACGTCGGTCAAGAAAAGGTCAAAGAGAATCTTAAGGTGTATATCGAAGCGGCTAAAAAGCGCGGTGATCCTCTTGATCACGTTCTCCTTTACGGCCCTCCCGGCTTGGGTAAAACAACACTTTCTAACATTATTGTCGCAGAAATGGGCGTCAATATCCGCGTCACTTCCGGTCCCGCAATTGAGAAAGCCGGTGACCTTGCCGCCATT
>JAFYRH010000025.1 GCA_017559555.1 Clostridia bacterium | reverse complement strand
TTTTGAGAGAAGATTTAGTATAAGGCTTCCCCTCGAGGGGAAGCTGTCACCGAGAGGTGACTGATGAGGTGTAGCCGCCATAGGCGGCGTTTGGACGCGAGTGTTCTTAACGGATGCTGCGCATCCTACACCTCATCCGTCCTGCATCGCTTGCGATGTTTGACACCATTCCCCTCAAGGGGAAGGCTTTTGGGTTATGCGAATCGCTTTTGCATAGCAAAAGCCAGCGGACCCCGCCGCTGGCTAGTAATATTGGGCTTTTAGCCCTTGTGCATACCACCCGTTTGACGGGTGGTTATGATTAAATAGGTCTACACTTAACAATAGCCTCGGTTACATCGGCAAGCACAAGCTCTCCGTTTTGGTTATAGGCTTCGATGGTGATCTCCGCCAACCCGTTTTTGGCATTGCGCGGCACAAGGTTTGTAATGGTCGCCTTACCCGTTAAAACGTCATCGGCGTAAACCGGCTTGAGCCATTCGATTTTGGTAGACTTGCCAGCAAGCAATTCCTCGCCAAAGAAATCCACCTCCAAATACCGAGCCCAAACCGACATAAAGGACATCACGCCGGGGGCAATCAACTTACCAAACGGAGATGCCGCGGCATATGCTTCATCGGTGTGCAACGGAATCGGGTCATACGTGCGTGCAAACGCCATCATTTTTTCTTTTTCGATCACCGTGGGTGCGATTTTTACCGTCATCCCAAGTTTTAAATCTTCAAAAAACACTTCTTTTTCCTTCTTTTTCAAAAAATCATTTTGCCTTTGCTCGCAAGGAACGCAAAAACGAAACCGTCAAAAATGCGGTTACCCCCAAAGCCAACAAGTCTGCAACAGGCGCGGCATAGAGGATTCCCTCAACATTGGAAAACACAGCCGGCAAAATGATGGTAAGCGGAACAAAGCAAACAACATCGCGAACGGTGGAGGAAATGGTTGCATGAATCGGTTTTCCAACCGCTTGGAAGAAGATGGAGTTGGTTTTGATCAAGCAACTGATGCTGACGAGCGAGAGGAAAATGCGCATCGTTTTTACACCAAACTCCCAATAATCATCGGGGTTGGGAATGTTGCTCGGAACGCCAAACAGTCCTATTACAAAATGCGGTGCGAGCTCCAAAATGAGTGTGAATAAAATGCCGATTGCAAACGAGCAACCAATAATTTTGCGGTAAAGTTCGCGCACACGGTCGTATTTTTGTGCGCCCATGTTGTAACTGATGATGGGTTGACATCCAAGCACAATTCCAACCACCAAGTTAATAATAACGGTGAAAACCTTGCTTTGAATACTGATAATGGCAATGGGAATATCTGCACCGTATTTAGACACTTCTCCGTAGCGGGCGAGCTGAATATTACAAACAACCGCAACCAATACAATTGCAATTTGTGTAACAAACGTAGAAATTCCAAGGCTGACAACCTCTTTGAGGGGACCAAAACTCGGAACAAGGCTGCTCTTTTTCAGTTTAAAGGTCTTTGTGTGCAAGAAATACCACCCCGACATCAAAAACGTAGCCGCTTGACCGATAATGGTTGCAAGTGCCGCACCGGTCATGCCCATTTTAAAACCGAAAATAAATACGGGGTCCAAAATGATGTTGGTAATAGCGCCCACCAGCATAGATGCCATTGCCCAAGAGGGGCTTCCGTCAGCACGAATGACCGAGTTCATCATGTTGCAAAGAATATACGCAGGCATCATAATCAAAATGACGTCAAGATACTCGGTAGCATAAGCCATTGTGTTTTCAGATGCGCCAAAGAGCGTTAAAATAGGATCACGGAAAGGCAAAATCAAAACGATCATTGCAACGCCCGAAAGAAATGCAACCGTTACACTGGAACCAATGGCACGGTGTGCGTTTTCGTCGTCGTTACGCCCTTGGCAAATATTCAAATAAGCAGCACAACCGTCCCCCAGGCACCAAGCAAATGCCTGCGCAATAATGAAAACGGGAAAAACAACACCGGTTGCCGCATTTCCAAGCGTGCTCAATTCACTGTTGCCGATAAAAATCTGGTCCACAATGTTGTACAACGAGCTGACCAAGAGAGACAAGATGCACGGAATTGAAAATTTCAGCATCAATCGGTTGATTTTTTCTTCCCCCAAAAAGCGGGAGTTTTCGTTCAAGTTCATGAATTCTCCTTTTATATTTCATATTCGTTTTTTTCTAACTTTTTATTATAACACAAATAAAAACGAAAGTCAATACAGAATGTGCATTTCTCTATTCCGCAAGCATCAAAAATCGCGTGTCCATAAATATTATTAAAATATTATATATATGTTATTTATTGGATATATTCCATTAAATAAAAATGTTCAAAAACCTCTTTACAAAACTATTATATAATGTTATACTAATACTTGTCGAATAAAGCCTATTTGGGCAATATTTGGTAATAAACATATTCATTTTTGGAGGGTGAAAGAATGAAAAGAAATTTCAAAGTCCTCGTCGCACTGATCTTGGCAATGATGATGTTGCTGAGCATGGCATCTTGCTCTACGATTTTAGAGTCTATCAGCAAGATCACCGGTGAGGAAACCACGTCCGCGACCACTCCCGAAGAAGTAGTAACTCCCGAAGAAACTACTCCTGAGGAAACTACTCCCGAGGAAACTACTCCCGAGGAAACTACACCCGAGGAGACTACACCCGAGGAGACTACACCCGAGGAGACCACACCTGAAGAGACAACTCCCG
>JAFYRH010000243.1 GCA_017559555.1 Clostridia bacterium | reverse complement strand
GGCCGTTTGATTTATCAATTGCCCACAACTTTGTGCGAAATGTTCTTGCAAGAGGTATTCAAGCGCGGCAGTCTCGAGTCCCTCGACCGTGAGACTCTGCAAACCATTCAAGCATTCTTTGAGAACAACTTGAACGTTTCCGAAACTTCCCGTAAGCTTTTTGTACACCGCAATACCTTGGTTTACCGTTTGGATAAGATCCGCAAGATGACGGGCCTTGATTTGCGTGAGTTCGAGCATGCTATCACATTTAAGGTAGCGCTCATGGTTAAGAAATACCTCAATTCCAAACCCATCAAGTTCTGATAATGATTTTGCGGTACTGTGCCGAAAAAGTTGGAAAAGTGAAATGTCGTGAAAAAATCAATATTTCGCTTCCATACTGTTATATGCACGCATAAGCGTCAAAAAACATCCATACAATACGGTATCTGTGCACAGCGCAAGAGAATATCTGATGTGTAATTTGAAGGGAAACACGAATGAACTATAACGATAACAACAAAAATACCCAAATAAATTTGTCCCAAAACTCCAATGCAACCCCAAAGCAAGAGTGGCGTTGTCCCGTCAGTGTATTGCTGGCGCTTTTGTCCATTGCCATTGTGGCTACAATGTTATGTACTTTTAACATCGCATCCAAGTGGATTAGGGCGCAGGATTCCGTCATTATCGAAGAGCAGCAGCAAACTATTGATGAATTACTCCAGGTTTTGCAGGAGCAAGGCGATTTTGAAAAGCTGCAGGTTTTGGCAAATTTGTTGCAGCGTTACTCCTATTATTCCAACGAGTTTGATCAAGAAGAAATGCTCGATGAGGTAATGCGTGCTTACGCCCAAGCAACGGGCGATAAATACGCTGCTTACTACACCGAGGAAGAATATGCAGAAATCAGAAGCGACAATGCCGGCGAAGGCTTTGGTATTGGCGTAAACGTTGTGCAAGAATCTTTCACCGTAAACGGGAAGGATTATTTGACGTTTTATGTTGCAAAGGTTTTCAAAGATTCACCTGCCGCCGGCAGTGGCTTGCGCATCGGTGACCGCGTTTATGCCATTGAGGTGGATGGTGAATATAAGAGCATCGAACAGTTAGGCGGTTATACAAATGCGCTTAGCGTTATTCGCGGTGAGTTGGGAACCACAGCAAAGCTTCGCGTATTCCGCGAGGACGGAAGCGGTGGATACACATCTGTAGAATTTTCTATTCTTCGCGGCACTTATACAACAGAATCTGTCAGCTATCGCGTATCTGAAACAGATGCGAGCGTTGGTATCGTGCATATTTCCGAGTTTGATTTGCAGACTCCCTTGCAATTTAAGCAAGCGGTTTTGGCGTTGCAGGCGCAAAATGTAGAACATTTCATTTTTGATGTACGTAACAATCCGGGCGGAGATCTGCAGTCTATCAAAGCTGTTTTATCATATTTGCTCAATGACGGGGATTTGATTTTATCTGCCATTGATAACAACGGCAATCGCGTTTTGTCTGTTTATGCAGAAGCAGAGACTTATACCGGCTCGGCTGAGGGCTGCAGCGTATTGCCCGAAGAGGTTGGTATGTTTGCGGGGCTTGATATAGTGGTTCTTTGTAACGGCAATACCGCAAGTGCCGCAGAGGTATTTACGGCAAGCCTGCGCGACCATAAAAACGCCCCCATTATTGGCGAAACCACTTACGGCAAGG
>JAFYRH010000242.1 GCA_017559555.1 Clostridia bacterium | reverse complement strand
GGAGGGCTCCTATTTTGATGCTGAAAAAAATATTCTCTATTTAAATCTTTCACGCGAAGAGTTTGATGCCTACACAAACACCGTTGCCGATTATTTGCGAGGGAATGAAAACCTTGCCGTTAAGGGGTTTCACTGCGGTATGGATTTTCAAACCCTTTTGATCCTTCCCCTCAATGTTTATCAGCTCGCGTCTCTTGACGAGGGAGAGATGGATTTCTTTCATGAAGACGAACACATTTTCGGTTTTTCGACCGAAGAGACCGAATACAACGGCTACGCCGGAGAATACACGCTGGAAAACCCAAAACTTGTCTCCATTAAATGGGAGCCCGAAACCAAAAAATCGGGCGCTTCTTACACAACGGTGATGAAATTCCCGTCTTTCTACGGTGTGGAATATCTTTCTTGCTATCACGGTCATGAAATGGAATCAATCACCTATCCCGTTGCGGGAACGGCACACACAACCACCATTAGCACCTGCCTGCGTTGCGGCGAGAAAACGCGCGAGGGATATGGCTATGGCAACGAATTAAAGAAGTTTTATTGGACTGTTACCGAGGGGACAGAGTATCTCGTTTCGGGCATGAGCAAACAAGAATACCGCGGTGACTTGGTTGAAATTGCAACCAAAACACCTGCCGAGGGTAAACTCAAAATGATTGCCAACGGCAAAGAAATTCCTGCTGTGAAGGAAACCGAAACCGAGCAAGTCTTTGCGTTTATTATGCCCATTGGCGACGTATACATCACCATCGAATTAGCAGAGCCTCACGAGCACACCGGTGAGATGCATTCGGGTGAGGAGGCTCATTGGTACACCTACACCTGCGGTTGCCCCTCAAATGAGATTGCAGAGCTTCATTACGACCACAACGAGGACGGTCTTTGCGATGCTTGTGAATATGTGATGCAGTCTCAATAATTTTATAAAACCGACTACAAAAAGGAGATTAACATTATGAAAAAAATTCTATCTATGATCGCTCTTTTAACCGTTACCGCATTGATGCTGGCAAGCTGTTCCCTCTTTTTTAACGAAGAAAAATGTATTGAAAAGCTCAAGGCGGAAGGATTAACCGAGGGTATGTGCTACCTCACAGAAGAGGAGTGCGAACGCGCAACCTCACTCACAAACAGCGAAATCGCGTTTATGGGCGGCGACTTTACGGTTGAAATCGTTAAACAGTATGATTTGATTGAAAACGGCGACCATTCCAAGTCCTGCACGTTTATTACCTTTGCCACCGAGGAACAGGCAAGGCAGTTTGAAGAGTTTCAAATCAAGTGGTTTTCCGAAAAATCCGACAATCCAAACAACTGGAAATTCGCGCGCAGCGGTTGCACCGTTGTGAGCACCAACCTCGAAATCGCACAAAAGATCATTCCCTTGATATTTAGATAAATCATAACCACCTATCAAACGGGAACTAAAAAACAATATCACTAGCCAGCGGCCCCGCCGCTGGCTTTTGCTATGCAAAAGCGATTCGCATAACCAAAAAGCCTTCCCTTTGAGGGGAAGGTGCCGAGTAACACGAGGCGG
>JAFYRH010000241.1 GCA_017559555.1 Clostridia bacterium | reverse complement strand
TGTTTTTTGATATTTTTTTTAAAAAAATATTTCAAATCGAAAAAGTGGGTATTTTGACGAAGAAAACAGTGGAATTATTCCTCTGTTTCTTCGGTTTTTTCGGCTTTTTCAGCATTTTTGGGGGATTTGCCCAAGGGAGTTACTTCACTGCGGTGGTATTGCTTGGGAGGGGTATCTGGGGAATCCTTAAAAATGACGCGAATGGTGCCTGCCAAGGGGTTGGTGGAAATGACCGTTCCGATGCCGTCCTCGGTTTTGACTTGAGAGTCTATAGCAGGGGTGCGACGAATTTCCTCGGTATAGGTTTCGGCTTCAAAATGCAGGCAACACATGAGTCTGCCGCACATACCCGAAATTTTAGCAGAGTTGAGCGAGAGCCCTTGTTCTTTTGCCATTTTGATCGATACCTGTGCAAAATCGGGCAGGAAGGTGGAGCAGCAGAGCATACGTCCGCAGGAGCCGAGACCGCCAAGCATTTTTGCTTCGTCACGAATACCGATCTGTCGTAGCTCAATGCGCGTGCGGAATACCGATGCCAAATCTTTAACGAGTTCACGGAAGTCAACACGTCCGTCGGAGGAGAAATAGAAGAGAAGCTTGGAGTTATCGAAAGCGTATTGCACGTCGATCAGCTTCATATCCAGTTTATGCGCTTCGATCTTTTGTTGACAAACAACAAGAGCGTTCTTTTCTTTTTCGCGATTTTCTGCGTTGTGTTCTACGTCGGCAGGGGTAGCTATGCGAATGAGAGGACGCAGTGGGGTCACAGTCTCGCTAACGTTCACCATTGTGTTTTCTAAGCTTACTTCACCAAACTCGGGACCTCTTGCGGTTTCCACAATGGCAAATTCGCCTTTTTTGAGCTTTTGACCGCGAGGATCAAAATAGTATACTTTTCCGGCAGAGCGGAAACGAATGCCGATGACCTCAACCTTTTCCTCGGGTTCACCGGGGATGACGGTAAAGGAGGCGGGAGAAGCAAAGAGCTCTTCGTTACTCAATTCGGGCATAGGCTCGTCCGAGGCAGGCTCTTCTTTTTTGATAGGAGCCGCAGGAGCGGAGGGCGTTGCGTTCAGCACGATTTTGGAGCGCAACTCGGCAAGATCTTTTGCTTCCTTGGAGTCGTTGCGTGCGGCATCCTTTTGTTGGGGACGCTCAGAGGGCTTTTTGCCATCCTTTTTGTGATGGTTGTGGTGATTGCGGTTGTCGTTTTTTTGACCCTTGTTGGGATTGTTTTTAGACACCGTATCAGCGTTTTTCTCGCTTTTTTGGGGTGCACCTTCGCTCTTTTGTGCGTTTTCGGCAGCCGCTGTAGCCGCAGCGCGTTGTTTCTTTTCTTGGTGCTTTTTGCCGCCGCGATGACCTCTGCGGCGGCGGTTTTTATTTTCACCGCCACCTGCAGGGGAGCCTTGTGCGTTTTGCACGGGGGCGGTCTTGTTGTTGTCTTCCATATTGTATCCTTTCTTCCCTCAAAAGAGGGAACATCTATCTCTCAAAGCAGATTGCAGTCTTGCGCCAATGCCGTAACGGTTAGGCGCACGTTTGCGTTTGCTCGCAGGCGGTCGGTTGCATCGCTCACGCTATCGCAAAGCGAGAGGAGTGCAGGGGTTGTAAAGGTGTATGCCAATGAAGATGCTTCTTCCCTGTCCGAAAAAAAGCAAAGGGGTGCATTTTCGGTTTGCTTGCAAAGCAAAAGGTCACGCAAGCAAAGCAGAATGGTGCCAAATTGCTCAATCAATTCATCGCGGCGAGAGCCGAGACTGTTCAAAAGTCGCATAGCATCCCCCGTGTTTTTGGGAGAGGCACACAATCGGGCGAATGCGCGTGCAATTTCGCGACGTTCGGAGAGCGGCTTGTAGAGCTTGGGGTCAAGCAATTCAAGAGCACGTCCAATGCTGCCATCGGCTGCCACAACTAGCTCCTCAAGAGCACCTCTGTCATCCTCCAACATGCGTCTCGCTTCCGGCACTTTTTTGCAGATGTATTGCAAAATCAGCTCGTTTGGAACAGGTTCGAGGCGCATAACGGGTGCGCGACTGCGAATGGTTTCAAGCATAAGTGACGGATTTTCGCAAAGGAGCAAGAACAGCACGTAAGGGGGGGGCTCTTCTAACGTGAGCAGAAATGCATTTTGTGCCTGCGGTGTCATCAGGTGCGCATCCTCAATGATATAGACCTTAACCGAAAGATCGTTTGGCGGAATGTATACGTCTTGTCGCAATTCGCGAATGGGGTCAATACCGAGGGTGGCTTTGTCACCGCGATTGACGTAAATGACGTCGGGAGAGTTTCCCGCAAGAATTTTGCGGCAGGTCGGGCACTCCAAGCAGGGCAGAGCTTTGTGAGCATCCTTTTGATGCTCGCAAACCAGAGCGGCGGCAAGGTGGAGAGCCAAGGTGTGCTTTCCAAAACCACCCTCGCCCGAAAGAATATAGGCGTGCGATAGCTTGCCTGCCAAAAGCTCGTCACCAAGCCGGGCACGTAGGCGCTCATTTGCTATTACGTCACTTAGTATTGGGCGCATTCGCACACCTCCTTTCTGTCGCATAGCGACACACTATTCCACTTTCATTATAACAGTTTTTTTGCTCTTTGTCAAGATAAAGGGAATGGCGAAACCCGATTTTTTTATGCTTTTTTCCAAAAATAAAGGCAGAAACATTGACATTACGTCGAAAATGGGTTATAATAATCTACGTATATCGTAAATATACAATACTGCCACAAAGAAAGGAGATTGCAAAATGAAAGTTACAAAGCAATCTATTATCGGCGATATTCTTGATTACGATCGCGAAACCGCGCAATTCTTTTTTGCCATTGGTATGCATTGCCTGGGATGCCCCGCTTCTCGCGGTGAATCCATCGAGGCTGCTTGCGCCGTACACGGAACCGACGCCGACGCTCTGGTAGAGGCTATCAATAATTTCCTCGCCGGCAAGCAATAATTGGCACAAGGGTGCCGTGCCACGGTACGGCACCCTGTTTTCACACCGACACTACCGAAAGGAAGACCTATGCAATCTATTATTACTCCGTCGGCACGTTTGTGCAGTGCATTGCCTTATTTAACAAAGGGCGGTGCCGTCATAGACGTTGGAACCGACCACGCATACCTGCCCATTTATCTGGTTGCAGAGGGCATTTCTTCGCGCGCGCTCGCGTGCGACATCAACCAAGGGCCCATTGAGAGTGCTCGCAAAAATATTGCCGCCGCAAAATTCCAAAATCAAATCGATACGCTTTGCACCGACGGACTGCACGGGGCAGAGCATTTTCATCCCGATGACGTTTTGATTTTCGGCATGGGCGGTGAGTTGATTATGCGCATCCTCTCCGAAGCACCTTGGGTCAAGGATGAGCGCATCGGTCTTGTTCTGCAACCTATGACGCGCGCACAAACCCTGCGCCGTTGGTTGTTGGAGAACGGTTTTGCAATTGTGGGTGAGACCATTACCCACGAGGATAAAAGATACTACCAAACCGTTGCCGCACGTTACTGCGGTAAGGTTGAAGAATACACCGAGGAGGAATTGCTCCTTGGAAGATTGAATATACAAAACAACGCGCCAAACCTCGGGGGCTTTGTAGAGCACGAGATTGGCGTATGGGAAGCGATACGGCGCGGTAAATCCCAATCGGTAACGGGAAATACGAGCGACGAGGATCGCGTTCTGCAATTTTTGAATGCAAGATTGGAGACACTGAAATGACGGTAAGAGAACTTTACAAGTTTTTTGAGGAGAAAATTCCGCGCGCACTTTCCTGCGATTGGGATAACGACGGTCTGATGGTTTGCCCCGATGACACAAAAGAGGTGCGCCGCGTATTGGTGGCACTGGATATCACTGCCGCCGTGGCAGAGCAGGCAATCACACAGGGTTACGATCTCGTTGTGTCGCATCATCCTCTCATCTTCCATCCCCTTAAGGCGGTCGCCCCGGGTGAAGCAACGGTCAACAAGGTCATTCGCCTTTTGACCTCGGGTGTCTCGGCAATGAGCTTTCACACCCGTCTCGATGCCGTTGAGGGTGGCGTAAATGACGTTCTTGCAAATGCTATCGGACTTTGCGACATTATTCCCTTTGGCAAGAATGGCGAGGAAATGGGTCGCATTGGCAATCTTGCGGCACCTATGTCCTTGCGCGAATTTGCCGAGCTTGTCAAAGCTTCTACGGGTGCAAGACAAGTGCAAATCAGTGACGGTGGCAAGCCTGTGTCTCGCGTAGCCGTTTTGGGTGGCGGCGGAGCAGGTGAATCGGGTGCAGCGGCAGCCGCAGGAGCAGATACCTATCTTACGGGAGACTTGCGCCACGATCAGCTTACCGAAGCTCCCGAGCGCGGAATGAATCTTGTGCAAGGCGGTCATTTCTTTACCGAAAACCTTGTTTGCGACCGCATTCGCGAATTGCTTCTCGAAGCAGACGGCACACTCACAGTTGATGTCGTCAACAGTTACCCTGCAGAATTTGTTTGATATTGGGGAGATACAGATATGACATACGTAATTTCGGATATCAACGGCAATTACCAAAAATTCAAGGAGTTGATGGATAACGTTCTCATCA
>JAFYRH010000240.1 GCA_017559555.1 Clostridia bacterium | reverse complement strand
CCGAACGCATTATTCGCAAACTGACCGATACCGAACACCCTGCAGACCTCTCCCGCATGCTCATTGTTACCTTTACGCGTGCAGCCGCTGCAGAGCTCAAGGGCAGAATTGCCAAGGCCCTGACCGATGCCATGGCAAAAGATCCCGAAAACGCACACCTTTCGCGTCAACTCTTTTTGCTTGGCAGTGCTCAAATTTCTACCATTGACGCATTCTTTCAAAAAGCGGTTCGCGCAAATTTTGAAAAGCTATCCCTCCCCGCTTCTTTTCGTATGGCAGATGATGCAGAGGTACTCCCCATTGCCACCGAAATTATGGATGGGCTCTTGGAAGAATACTACGACCGTTATGCAAAAGACGGTACAAACGCATCTCCCTTTGCAAAATTGCAAGGCAATCCCTTTGCCGAAACACTTGACCACCTTATGTCAGGCAGAAGTGATGGCAAATTGGGTTCGGTTTTGCGCGATTTTCTGGCAAAATTTTCGGCAGAGCCTGAAGGTGTTGGCATTCTCGGTCGCTTTGCTAAAGAATTGAATGCGGCGGCCAATGCCGAATATTTTGAAACCTCTTACGGTGCGGTTGTACGCAAACATCTGACCGATTGGTTTGAGGGACACATCACTTTCTTAGAAAAAATTGAGGCACATCTCGATGTTGCCCCCGATATGCGTGCAAAATTTGCTCCCGTTGTAGCTTCGGACAAGCATTACTGTGTTGCAATGAAAAAAGCCCTCGATGAAGGCATCTACGAACGTGCACGCGAAGTGGTTTATACCTTTGTCAGCGGTCGTTTGCCAACCGTAAAAGCAGAACTGAAAACCAAAGAGATTTTTGCTTATCAAGATTGGCGCACAAAATTCAAAAATGATCTTAGCAAGCATATGCAACCGCTTTTGCAGTACCCTGCCGAAGTCATTTGGGAGCAAATGCGTCGCACAGCTCTGCCTGCTGAAATTCTTTGGCGTTTTTATAGCGAATATACTGCTCGTTTGCTTGGCGAAAAATTGGAACGTGGACTCTTGGAGTTTGACGACGTACGCGCAATGCTCTACCGTCTCCTCACCGATGAGAACGGTGCGCCCACTCCCTTTGCCGAAGAACTCGCGGCTTCTTACGATGCTGTTTATATTGACGAGTATCAAGACGTAGACTATTTGCAGGATAGAATTTTCTCGCTCATAGGCAAAAACCGCCGCTTTATGGTTGGTGATATCAAGCAAAGCATTTACGGTTTTCGCGGTAGCGAGCCCTCCATTTTTGCAGGATACAGACGTCAAATGCCCCTTTATACCGATAAAAATGCCGAAAATGCCGACGGCGTTTGCGTGTTTATGTCGGATAACTTCCGTTGTGACAAGCCTATAATCGATTTTGCAAACAAGGTTTGTGCGTTCTTGTTTTCCGCTTGTGAGGAGACGGTTGGATACCGTCCACAGGATGATCTTGTTTGTTCCAAATCCACCGACGGTATTACGGCTGATAACCATCCCGTACCCGTAACGCTTGCCGTTTTTGAGCATCCTCCGCGCAAAAAAGCCGTTGAAGAAGACGATGACGATGCCGAAACCGTGCGCGAGGAAGCCGTTTGGATTGCCGCTGAAATCTCTCGCCTTTTGCGAGAGGAAACGCTTGATAACGGTGCCCCGATCCGCCCCTCGGATGTTGCCATTTTGGTGCGTAACAAAAACCACGGCGCAACCTACACTGATGAATTGACAAAATTGGGCGTTCCCGTGCTCTCCCCCACCTCTTCGGATATGGCAGAGGATCCCCTGCTTTACGATATGTTAAACCTGCTCAAAAGTGTGGACAACCCTTGGCGCGATTTGCCGCTTTCGGAGTTTTTGCTCTCTCCTCTTGGCGGATTTGATTTGGAAGAGCTTACCGCAATT
>JAFYRH010000239.1 GCA_017559555.1 Clostridia bacterium | reverse complement strand
GCCACCTCCAACAATTGTACTGTGCAGACCGCGGATCTGTTTTGCTAACAGGGGAGCAATTTCGCAGAGAAGCTCCGCGCCAAGCGAGCAATCCTCATCGAGACGACTTGCAAACAGAATGCGAAAGGTGTCTTGTACGCTTTCTTTACCGCTTTTGTGAAAGTGTGCAAGGTCAATCCCGTTGGGGATGACAACGATGCGTTGCATCGGAATTTGATATACGTTATGCAAATACGTGCGCAAATCCTCGCTTACGGCAATGCTTTCCTCACCCCAACGGGAGAGCAAACGGCGCAAGGGCCCCGCCTTGAATTTTGCGTGTGCCGTAACGATTTCCGCGCATCCCAAACGTCTTACACCATGTATCAAGAGTGCGGGAACTCTTGCGTGCGCGTGCGCGACTTCGATCCCCTCGTGTTTGATAAGTGCTCGAATTTTGTGACGCAAGAGCAACCACTTCACAGGAGAGTGCGTACCGAGCGGCAGACGGATTTGCGGAATGCCGATTTTCTCCAAACGGTCGGCGGTTTTTCCACCCGAAGAGGCAATAATAACCTCTTGATCGCAGCTCAAAAGTGTTTGTGCGAGCTGTGCGATGTGTGTTTCCGCACCGCCAATATCCATGTGATCCGTCAAAATTAATATTTTCATCGGTACACCCCTCGTTTTTTCTTGTTATTTTTTACGCCGGAGGTGTTTTTATGCATATTTTTTAGGGGGTATGTATAAAACCGAAGCAATTGGAAAGAAATGGCGAAAAAGCGCTACATAGGTGCGTTTTATTGCAAAAAAACGGAGGAAAAAGCGATTTTTTTTGGAAAAATGTGTTGACAATTCCATTCAACCGTGTTATAATAATGTATAAATATAAAAGCACGCGGTGCGTCGCGCGCGAAAAGCGCACGCCAAAACGCGAATTTCTTTTATGGAAAGGTTGTTATGTTATGAAACATCAACAAATTCAGCTTGCAAGCAAGCGCAACTTCATCCGCATCATGGCTCTTGTAGCAATGCTCGCGGTTATGGTTTGCGGCATGATCATTGCGGTCAACGCAGACGCGGTAGAGTCCGTTACCTTTGAGGGCTCCAATGTTACTTTGGAGAACGGTTACTGGGTAAAGAATTACGACGGTAACGCAAATGTAACAGGCACAGTTAAAGTGAACGGCGAAGCAGCCACTGCAGTATTCAACTCTGCAAACGTAAATGCGGCTTCCGCTATCACTGTTACCTATGCCGGCGGCGAAATCGTTGTTCCCGCAAAAATTAAGCCCGCACAACTTACATGGGCAAACGATGCTTCGGTATCTGTTGTTTACAATCCTGTTAGCAACGTTTACGCAGACGTTGCAGTTACTCTCCCTGCACTCAATGGCGTTATTGGTAACGATAGCGTTGCTGCAGAGGCTGCTGAGTACACTGTATCCTTTAGCGCAAGCACCGTTGGCACAAACGTTACATACACCTACGTTGACGTAGCTTTGAACAACGCGAACTACACCGTAGCTCCTCTCAAGGTTAACGCAAGCGTAACTCCTGTTGTAATCGAATCCATTGCTTGGGAAGGCATCGCTTCCTTCACTTACGGTGATGACCTCTCCGGCATCAAGGCAATCGGTACTTATGCAGGCGGAACCGTAGAGCTTTCTATCGAAAACCTCGCAGCTGCTGTTAACGCAGGCGATTACACATTGGTTGCAACCGCTCCCAATGCACTTTACGTAATCAACAGCGGTGTTAGCAACACACAAAACATCACCATTGCAAAGAAGGCTTATAACGTTGTTCTCAACGGCCGTGAATTCTTTGATAATGGCGAAATCCTCACCTCCAACGTTAGCAACAAGTATCAGCTTGTTGTTGCAGGTGCAAACGGTGTACAGCTTCCCCAAGAGATTCTTGCCGCTATCACCTACACCTACAACGGTAGCCAAACAGCTCCTTCTGCTCCCGGCACCTACACTGTAAAGGCAACCATTCCCACATTTGCTAACTATGAACTCAATGCAACAACGCTCGAAGCAACTATGAACGTTGTTCGTAACTATCAAGTTATCGCAACTCCCAACGGTGCAATCGTTATCGTTGGTGAAAACGGTATTTCCAATACTGTTTCTGCAACCTTGAGCATTCCCACCGAATTCGCTCGTAAGGCTGTTCGCGGCTTGAAGGCATACCAAGGCTACGCACTCACCATTACCGGTGCTGCAGCAGGCGAAAAGTTCAACATTTACATCCCCGTAGCTACCGACCTCATCGCAGACAAGAACTGCCAACCTCTGGTTGTTGAAAATCTTTACGTTTACGATGGCGCTCAAGGCATCAAGTCTCTTGCAAAGGATGCATACACCGTATCCATGAGCGAAGACAAATCCTACTATATTATTGAAGGATATGTTCCCGCAGGCGAGATCACCTTTATGCTTGCTCCCGATTACAACGTTCCTTTCTTTGCTTCCGCAATCGGCATCGCGCTGATCGTTTTGGTTGCTCTCATTCTGATCGTTGTTATCCCGATCTTTGTTGGCATGAAGCTTCTCCAACTTGAAAACAGTGGCAGAAATCCTGTTATCTCTGTTGAAACTGTTGGCAACGTTCCCGAAGTTGAACCCGTTATTATTCCTGACATTATTGAAAATCCCGATGAAATCATCGAGGATGGTATCAACGCTCTTGCAGAAACTCTCGCAGCAGAAGTTGCTCCCGAAGAAGCAGAGGTTGAGGTTGACGCTACCGAAGCTGTTGCAGAAGCTATGGCAGATCTCAACGCAGAGGTTGCAGCGATCGATCTTGGCAATGCTGACGAAGCACTCAATGCAATGGCAGAGCAAAAGGCAAGCGATTTGGCAGAAGAAGTTGGTGCAGAAGAAGCAACCAACGACGTATCTGACGAAGTACAACAAGCCGTTGCAGATGCTATGGCTGAAAACTTCAACGAATCTGCAGATGCAACCGATGCAATCGCTCTCGTAGAGGACGAAGAGGTTGTTGAAGAACCCGTAGTTGAAGAGGTTGTTGAAGAAGAACCTGTTGTTGAAGAGCCTGTTGCTGAAGAAGTTGTTGAAGAAGAACCCGTTGTTGAGGAACCCGCTGTTGAAGAACCTGCCTCCGAGGAGTCTGCTTCCGAAGATGGCGAAGATGACGAAGAAGAATCCTTTGGCGGATTCGGTTCTATGCCTCTCGATTACATTGATGCAATCGTTGAAGCAGAACGCTATGCAGAAATGCTTGAACAAGAGCGCCGCGGTGAGGTTCAACTCGTAACCCGTTACCGTCGCAGCTATCTGTCTCGCCTTGCACAATCTCAAGGTAGCATTCAAGATTACTACAACGCTATTAAGAATCTCCTGCTCTCCTACAAGGGTGTTAAGAGCCGTACCAGCTGGAACTTCGAATCCTTCAACGTTGGTAGAACACCTATCGCTAAGTTCAATGCAAAGACTCGTACTCTGTACGTTTACATCGCATTCAGTCCCGAAGAGTTGGCTGACTCCAAGTACAACTTCACAGATATGTCTGCAAAGAAGAAGTACGCAGCTGTTCCCGTATTGCTCAAGGTTAAGGGCGAACGTAAGTTTAAGCACGCTCTCGAAATTTTGACCAAGCTTTGCGAAGAAAAGCTCCAACTGCCCAAGAAGAAGAACTTCCAAGAAGTTGATTACAGAATGCCCTTCAAGACCACCGAAGAGTTGGTTAACGAAGGTATCATCAAGATGATGGTTGCAGCGATTCCCGTATCTGCTCCCGAAGCAGAAGAGCCCGTTGTTGAAGAAGCTCCCGTAGAGGAAACTCCCGTTGAGGAAGTTGTTATTGATGCAGCTCCCACAGAGGAAGTTCCTGTTGAAGAAGCTGTTATCGAAGCGGCACCCGTAGAGGAAGCTCCTGCTGAAGAAGCTGTTATCGAAGAAGTCCCCGCAGAGGCTTCCGAAGAGGAAACCCCTGTTGAAGAGGCTACTATCGAATAAGCGATTGAAATCAACCGATAAAACGCTTAATTGGACTTAATTCAATAAATCTGTGTCGCAAAAAGGCATAGAGCAGCGCCGGTAAAAGTGTCAGAATACAATTTGAACTTTTACCGGCGTTTTTTTTT
>JAFYRH010000238.1 GCA_017559555.1 Clostridia bacterium | reverse complement strand
CCAACGACTGTCCCCACAGAGAGAAGAACGGTTGGACGGCGGATGCGGCACTTTCTGCCGAGCAGACGCTTCTCAATTTCGAGCCCGAAGACAACTACCTGATGTGGGAAAAGTGCATTGTTCGCGCCATGAACGAAGACGGTGCACTCCCCGGCATTGTGCCTACGGGCGGTTGGGGCTTCCATTGGGGCAACGGGCCCGCGTGGGATAGTGTGCTTATTTATTTGCCTTATTTTACTGCGGTTTTGCGCGACGATTTGCGTGTCGCCGAGGAGGCAAAAGAGGCAATGGTGCGCTATTTCCGCTATTTGACAACACGTCTTGATGAAAACGGGTTGTTGGAAATCGGTCTTGGCGACTGGTGTCCCGCAAATCCCAATTACGAAACACCGCTTATTTTTACCGATAGCATCATCTCTTATGATCTCGCTCGCAAAGCGGCATATCTTTACGAGAGAATGGCAATGCCCTCAGAGGCGGAATACTGCCGCAAATTTGCAACCGACATGCGTGCTGCTATTCGCAAGCATCTGTTAGAGGATGCCGAAGCGATGCGCTTTATCAGCGGACGCCAATCGGTGCAGGCAATGGCAATTTTTTACGGCCTTTGCGATAGCGAAGAAGAAAAAGAAAATGCACTCTCTGTTTTGCTTGAAGAAATTCACAAGCAAGACGATCACATGGCAGTTGGCGTTCTTGGGGGACGTGTTATTTTCCGTGTTCTTTGTGATTACGGCTATGAAGATCTCGCCATTAAAATGATCACGCGTCCCGATGCACCCTCCTACGGTGTGATGATTGCCGATGGACTTACCACGCTTGCCGAAAACGTCAGAGAGCCTTACGGTTCTCGCAACCATCATTTTTGGGGCGACATTTCGGCTTTGATGATTGAATATTTTGCAGGCATCAGACCCAATCCCGACCTGCAAAATGCCAAGAATATTGATATACGTCCGCTATTTTCCACAGGCATGCAACACGCAAAGGCTTATTATACAGCGCCCTCGGGTCGTGTTGAAGTTAAGTGGGAGAGAGAAGGGGAGCATGTCAAAATGGAATTGCTCTATCCTACCAAAGCGTGCGGCTTCGTTTGGGCACCGCACGGATACGCGGTCAACGGGCAGGAAAAGGTAAGCGCCGCGAGCGGAACCTTTGTGTTCTCAAAAAGATAAAAAAGCAAAGACAGGTGAAACAAAAATCACCTGTCTTTTTTGTACAAAATGTAAAAAACCTATGGGTTTTAATAAAAGGAATTGACAATCTTACACCAAAATGCTATAATAAGGCATACCCCGACAAAAAATGGGGAAGTTTTCGGAAAGGAAAGAATCAAAATGAAAAGAATTCTTGCACTGGTTTTGACGATTGTCACGGTTTTGGGTGTGCTTGTTTCCTGCAATGCAAAGCCTCAACCCGAGCAAAGCGCAACCGAGAACACCACTCTCGCACAAACCCAACCATCAGATCCGGGAGAGGGAATTTCCCCTACTGCCAAAAAAATTACAGCAGTTTCTATTTTAACAAACGATGATACCGTCGAATTTACCGCAGCACTCGAGTTGTTAAAGCATCTTGAGGCAAAGGGCGTTCCGTGGAGTCATAACGGTTTTCCGATCGAGCTTTCGATAGACCCCTCCCTTGGTGACGATGCCTACCGCATTGAGGGGGCAGCAGATGTAAAGGGTGACCAAACAACCAAAGAATATCTTCACATCATCGGCGGCAACGGTCGCGGTGTCATCTATGGTGTTGTTCGCTTTTTAGAGGACTTTGCAGGTGTTCGCTT
>JAFYRH010000237.1 GCA_017559555.1 Clostridia bacterium | reverse complement strand
GATGCCAAAAAAACCACCACATGCATCCACGAAAACACAGGTTTTCCATCGTAATAGTATTCTGATTTTGACAGTTTGAGCCAACCGTAAAGCAATGTCAATATTGAACATATCAAAACAATAAAGTGTTGTCGCCATTCGTGAATAACCGTTTTTGCCTTTGAAATATTGTAGAAGAAATATACATTGCTAACAATCGAAAAGATAACAAACAAAACGTTAGTAAAAGACAAGTCATACGACATTTGATTTCCAAACAACAAACAAGCAATCACTACAAAGCTCGAAAAACCGACATTAAAACCGGTAAACAATTTCATTGCGAATTTATCAGCCGTTGTTTTAGTATCAAAATTCAAAAATGACATTATTTTTTCTTTATTCATCTCATTTGTTCTCCTTTTTCCCATGCTCGCACAGTTCTCGCAAAGGGCACTCGTCGCATTTGGGGTTGCGTGCGGTGCAGGTATCTCTACCAAATTGCACGATACGGTGGCAAAAATCGCAGATTTCTTTCTGTTCCAAAAGGGGGGTGAGGATGCGCTCTACCTGCACGGGGTCTTTGAGCCCCTCGCGGTACATTCCAAAACGTCCGCAAATGCGCATACAGTGCGTATCGGCAACAACTCCTCCCTTGTGATAAAGGTCACCGAGGAGCAGGTTGGCTACCTTTCTGCCAACTCCCGGAAATTTGAGCAGCTCTTCCATTGTGTCGGGCACGGTGCCGTCGTATTCGTTTACAAGCATGGCACAGGCATCCTTGGTGTTTTGCGATTTGACGTGATAAAGCCCACACGGGCGGATGTATTCTTCGAGTTCTTCCACGCTCGCCTTGGCAACTGCTTCGGGCGTCGGGTAGGCGGCAAAGAGCTCGCGACAAACAAGATTGACGCGCGCATCGGTGCATTGTGCCGAAAGGCGCCCCATAATGAGGAGCTTCCAAGGCTCTCCGCCCCATTCAAGGGCGCAAAGCGCCTCGGGATATATTGTTTTGAGTGCTTCGACGATTTGTGCCAAGCGCTCTCTTTTTTGCTTTTGTGTCATATGTACCCCCGTGGGATTTTATTGGACTTATTATAACACATTTCATTGTATTTTGTCAAGTTTTATCGTTTTGTAAAAAATTGCGTTCTTCCCTTTACTATTCCGCTTTTTTGTGGTATAATGTCTCAAAAGGACGAAACCAAAGCAAAGGAGAACGCTTGTGACAAACAGAATTATCACAGACATCTCAAACTACATATTTGTAAGTGACGCCCCCACGGTGGCTGATGCTATCTTTTTGCCGGGCGGCATGCACCCCCAACAACCCGAATATGCCGCAAGACTTTGGCAAGAGGGTTATGCCAAGTGGATCATCCCTTCGGGAAAGATGGGTGCTCAATGGGACGTTTGGCCCGGCGTTGCCGACAAGGCAGACGTCTACACGGGAGAATACCGTTCGGAATGCGAATTCTTTATTGACGTACTGACAAAAAACGGTGTGCCGAGAGACGTTATCATTCCCGAATACACCGCCCGTCACACGCGCGACAATGCATTCCTTTCGCGCAAAGCAGTTGACGAAAAAGGCATCTGCATCAAAACCGCCATCATCGTTTGCAAGGAGTTCCACGCGCGTCGCTGCTTAATGCTCTACCAAATGGCGTTCCCCGAGGTCGCATTTAAGGTTTGCCCCATTGATTGCTCGGGCATCACCAAAGAGAATTGGTACAAAACCGAGCGCGGCATCAACCGCGTGTTTGGCGAGCTTGAGCGTTGCGGAAACCAATTTGTGGGAGATATAAAGGACTATCTGCTCTCCCCTGTTGGCAAGCTTTGAGAGAACGATTGGAGAACGTTATGAAAAAACCGATTACAACTTTGTTCCTTTTAACTTCGGTAGACGGAAAAATCAGCACGGGCGCGTGCGACGATTTGGACGTCGATCGCGATCTTCCCCTCATCCCCGGCGTGCGTGAGGGCTTGCATCAATACTACGAAATTGAACAAACCACCGACCTATGGTCGCTCAATTCGGGGCGTGTCATGGCAAAAATCGGAGCGAATGTGCGAGAAATGCCCGAAAAATCCCCCGTTTCCTTTGTTATCATCGACAATTCTCACCTAACCGAGCACGGTGTGCGCTTCATGTGCGCGCGGGCAAAACATTTTGTGCTCGTCACCACCAACCCAAGTCACCCTGCATTCTCGGTCAAAGCCGAAAATTTACACGTCATCAAGCAAGATACCCTTTCCCTTTCCTCGATGCTTGAAACACTCTATGCCGATTTTGGTTGCGACCGCATCACCGTTCAAAGCGGTGGTACGCTCAATTCGCTCTTCTTGCGCGAAGGACTTCTTGATTTTGTGGATATTGTCATCGCTCCCGTCCTCATCGGTGGCAAAGACACATCCACACTCATCGATGGCAAATCCTTTAT
>JAFYRH010000236.1 GCA_017559555.1 Clostridia bacterium | reverse complement strand
CAGGAGAAGAAATGACACAAAAAGAGGTTGCCGATTTTTTGGGAATTTCGCAATCCTATATTTCACGCTTGGAAAAACGTATTCTCTCTTCCCTGCGCGAAAGCCTTGCAGGCAAAATATGAAAAAGCCCTCATCCAAACGGATGAGGGCTTTTTCATAATCTGATGTAAGATTATGCCAAGAGAGCAAGGATAGCGCCGTTGGTAACAACGTTCAGAACTACTACTACAACTGCAATGATGATTGCAACGAGGAGTGCGCAGAAGTAAGAACGAGCATAGTTACGCTTGTTGCGGTTCTTAGCGCCGATTGCATTGAAGAGCAGGCAGAGCCAACCGAGTACGGGAATTGCGTACAGAACGGTGAGCCAGAAGTAGCCCCAACCGGAGATGGGTCTGTAGGACTTCGGCAGATGCTTTTCAATTTGTCTGAGTTGCTTTCTCTTATAGATCTTCTTTACATTTGTCTTTTTCATAATTTTTTTCACACTTTACTCTGACCTAGTCAGAATGTTTACACTAATAGATTACCACTTTTTTGCGCATTTGTCAAGGGGTATTTTTCTTTTTTTTGAAAAATATTTTATTTTTTAGAACAATATTCGGCTATTTTACACAAAAATATCATCCTTTAGCAAAAAAAGCCAAAAAGTAACAAAGAAGTAAGCGGAAAGGCTCTCGCCCTTCCGCTTCTCCAGCGTATTTTTCTTTTAGAAAATGCGCAAAAAAGTATGATTTTTCAAGGTTTTTTCGTTCATTTAAAAAAACGAAAGCATGGGACAAAAGTTAGATCAAGCCCAAGAAATAAGCTGCAGCACCTGCAATTGCGCCAACGAGGAGAGCGCAGAAATAGGAGCGTGCGAAGCTACGGCCGTGACGGCTCTTGCTTCCGATTGCGTGTACCAAAAGGCAGATCCAACCGATTACGGGAATTGCGTACAAAACAGCGCGCCAGAAATAGTTCCAAGGAGAGAGCGGTCTGTATTCCTTGGGGAGAAGCATATCGGTGTTCTTGTAGTTAATCTTGTTTGCTTTTTTCATAGTTTTTTCACCCTTTCTTCGGCGAAAGCCGAAATATTGCACTTATAGGATATCATTTTTTTAACTCTTTTGCAAGTATTTTTGCGTATTTTTTTGCATTTTTTTGCAAAAAAACACTCTTAAAAACCCAAATTAGAGGGTATATTCCATGTAAGACTTGCCGTCAAGGCTCTTCCAAGTCAGTTTTCCATCCTCCAAAATCAAGTAGCTGTGTGCGCTGTTTTCTTTGGGAATAGAGACCGATCCGGGATTGACGTAGAGATAATCTTCGTGCTCCACACACTTGGGAACGTGGGTGTGTCCGTGCATCAACACGTCTCCCTTTTGCAAGGGCGGAAGCTTGTTTTCGTTATAAACGTGACCGTGGGTCGCATAGATCATGCGCTCCCCTGCCACAAGAATGGCATAGTCGGCAAGCACCGGGAAGTCCAAAACCATTTGGTCGACCTCGGTATCGCAATTGCCGCGTACGCAAAGCAGTTTTTCTTTGATTGCGTTGAGCATTGCAATCACTTCTTTGGGGGCATAATCACGCGGCAGGTCGTTGCGTGGGCCATGGTAAAGCACGTCGCCAAGAAGCATCAGTTTTTGTGCACCCTCGCGCTCAAAAGCCGCCAAAAGCTCGCGACAGTAATATGCCGAACCGTGAATATCGGATGCAATCATCCATTTCATATCATCAGTCTCCTTAATTTTTTAAACTATGAATGGGTGCCGGAATTCGTCCTCCGCGGCCAATGAATTTTGCGGGAGAGTAGGTGTTGATCGCCATAATGGGTGCTGTGCCCAAAAGACCGCCAAACTCTACACTCTCCCCTGCTTTTTTGCCGTATGCGGGGATGAGACGAACTGCCGTGGTCTTGGTGTTGACAACACCAATGGAAATTTCATCGGCAATGATACCGTTGATAACATCCTCGGGCGTATCACCGGGAACCGCAATCATATCAAGACCTACCGAGCAGACCGCTGTCATGGCCTCAAGCTTCTCGAGGGTAAGCGCTCCGCGCTCGACTGCGGCAATCATGCCTGCATCCTCGGAGACGGGGATAAACGCGCCCGAAAGACCGCCTACGTGCGAGGATGCCATAACGCCGCCCTTTTTCACGGCATCGTTGAGCATTGCAAGTGCCGCGGTGGTTCCGTGTGCACCGCAGGACTCAAGTCCCATGCCCTCAAGGATGTATGCCACCGAGTCACCAATAGCAGGCGTGGGCGCGAGAGAAAGGTCAACAATACCGAAGGGGGTATCGAGGCGTCTTGCCGCCTCGTTTGCCACAAGTTGACCGACACGTGTGATTTTAAATGCGGTTTTTTTGATAACGTCTGCGAGTTCCGAAAGGTTGCAGTCGCCCGCACGACGAATGGCAGATGCCACAACACCGGGGCCGCTGACACCTACGTTGATAGCCGCTTCGGGCTCTCCAACACCGCAGAATGCGCCCGCCATAAACGGGTTATCCTCGGGCACGTTGGCAAACACAACAAGCTTTGCGCAAGCGATGGAGTTCTCGTCACGCGTCAGATAAGCGGATCGCTTAATGGTAGAACCCATCATAGCAATGGCATCCATATTGATGCCTGCCTTTGTGGATGCAACGTTAACAGAGGAACAAACGTTTCTTGTTTCGGAAAGTGCTTCGGGAAGAATGGAAATGAGGTTTTTTGCCCCCTCTGTCATTCCTTTTTGCACAAGGGCGGAAAATCCGCCTATGAAGTTGATGCCAAGCGTATCAGCCGCGCGTTGCAGGGTGTGTGCAATTTTGAGATATCCCTCGGGGGATGCCGCACCGCCAACGAGCGAGATGGGGGTAACGGAAACGCGCTTGTTAACGATCGGAATGCCGTACATCTTTTCGATGTCATTGCCCGTTACCACAAGCTTTTCGGCACGCTTGGTAATCTTATCGTAAATTTTATCACAGAGACGATCCACGTCCTCGCTGACGCAATCCCACAGGGAAATGCCCATGGTGATGGTGCGTATGTCGAGGTTTTCCTCGCGGATCATATTGATAGTCTCTAAAACGTCTTGTGTATTGATCATTACGCGGACTCCTTAAATGTGATGCATCGTGTTGAAGATATCCTCGTGCATTGCGTGGATCATCAGCCCTTTGCCCTCACCAAGCACCTTGAGCGCATCGGCAAAATCGGCAAATTCAACGTCAAGGGCATCAATGTCTGCCAGCATAATCATTGCAAAATACTCGGAGAGTACGCTTTGCGTAATTTCAAGAATGTTCGCGCGATACTTTGCGCAAACCGCCGATACGTCGGCAATAATTCCAACGGTATCCTTACCCGTTACGGTGATAACTGCTTTCATAAAACATAGACCTCGCTGTTTTTAAAATTCCCCTTTATTATACTTGATTATATAAGAAAAGTCAATAGAAAGCCGCAGATTTCTCTTTTTGACAACGGTTATATGCAAATCTATTGACAAATGCCGCTTTTTGTGGTATAATGAGGAAAACATTTTTGGAGGTACTGATTATGAACAGCGATTCCGGATTCGGCTCCAGCGGTGCACCTTTTGAATATACTGTTGCCGAAGCGAACAACAAAGCTCTTAAAACAAAAAAACTGCTCTTTGTTGTAGGTTACGTGCTCTACGGAGCCATCATTTTGGGTCTTGGCGCAGGCAGCAAAATATTTTTGCCCCTGATGTGCTTCATTCCCCTCTCCCTTTGGATCATCATTTGGTTAACTTGGAGATTTACACAAGTAGAATATGAGTACTCTTTCTTCTCGGGTGCTCTTACCGTTAGCCGCGTGCTCGGCAACCGCACGCGCAAAAAGTTGCTTGAAATCCGCATTCAAAGCTTCTCTTCCGTTTTTGCAGCAAACGAAATGAACCAATCGAAGATTGAAGCATTTGCCGCAGAGAACACCATCTTTGCCGCATCCGAAGCAAAAGCAGAAAACCTTTGGGTAGCTCTTTGGACCGATGCAGAAAGTGGCAAGCGCATGGCTCTCTACTTCGAGCCCAACGAAAAGGCAATCAAAATTTTGAAGTATTATAATGCCTCTGCAATGGCGAAATAATTTATTGGCGCACCTGCTCTGCGAGCAGGTG
>JAFYRH010000235.1 GCA_017559555.1 Clostridia bacterium | reverse complement strand
TTCCATATAACGCCAATGCAAGCGAGAACGCTTTACAAATTCAAGTCGGTCGCCTGCGGCAGCCTCTGCGGCATCCCACCACTTGTTAATGTTCTTTTCCAACACACGGTAGTAGTTATCGTTTACCGCGGTAAAGGGTTGGTGGTAGATGGTGTGCCCGGGACCAATGAGGGCGAGAGAGGATATTTGGTCGATGTATTTGCGAATGTTTTCCCAGCCTGCACCGTAATAGGCGGCAAGAAACTCATCCATGTGGGTGTAGTATTCTTCTTCGGACATATACGGGTTCATCATCAATTTTGCAAGCAGATATGCGCGCAATTCGCCAAACTCACCGGAAGGGCCTTGGCTGTTGCCTTGCTCAAACATGCCTTTTACGTTATTGTTGGCAAAGAGCTGCATATTCTCGCGCAAAACGTGAAGATTAGGGAAGAAGGAAAGGAAATAAGAAAAGTCGGTGGTATAATCCCAAATGTAAATGTTTTCGCAAATTTTGCCCCATTCGATAAGATCGTTGCAAAATTTAGAGCAGGTGGAGCAGGTTTGGGTAGTCAAGGGATGATTGAAGTGACACTCGATGCTGCAAAGACGAACACAAACGTTCTCTCTCGGCTTTGTAATCAAGGGTGCTTTACGTGTGTATTTATAGGCGAGAGTATCGATTGTGAGATTGGGATAATCTGCTTCAAGGTTTTCGGCAACGGCATTGACAAATCGCAGAAGTACACCGGCAGGGCTACCTTCTTCGGCTTCAATTGCCAAGCACTTGTCGCACTCGCAGTGCGCTTCGGTGTCATTTTGTGAAACCGAAACAATGTTTACGTTGGGGTTTTGTTCGAGAACAGAGCGTACGTTCTTAATAACCTTTTCAAGGTTTTCCTGACCCTCAAGAGAGTCCAAGGCAAGGCAGGGGTTGGGGGCGTAACCGGGATACGGATAAGTGGTTTCTGTTAACCAACCGAGTGTGTGAACACCAAGACCGCTGCCGTAGCTTATGCGGCCGCCCAATTCCTCGGTAATGCCACCGTGGTTACCGTTCATGCCGCTCTTCACGCAGAAGAGGGGATCCTTTGACATGGCATTCCAGCTTGTGTAACGGTATTCAAAAACGGGCTTAAAATCAATAGAAATAGTTTCGGGGAGAGTTACGGGATCTGCGGTGTGTGTTTCCAACTCGTAGGTGAAGAAGCGTGTACCTGCAAAGTCCTCTAAAAAGCGAACAACACCGTAGTAAACGGCACGGCCGTTGCCGCCTATGATATTGACGTATTCCTTGCCGGTTTGCTCCTCGGTTACGTTTGCCGCGCCTTCAATGCGGTAAGAATCGTCTCCAAGGTTTTCATCAATCAAAAGGGAAATGGGGAAGCCGCCATCGGCAACGGAAACGCCCTTAATTTCCAAATGCTTTTGCAATTCGGCAAGTGCGAGCTGCTCAACAGAGGAGTCACCTGCCGAAATCGTGACCGTTTGCAAGACCTTTGTGGGCACAATCGGTTCTGTGGGCGCGGTTTCCTCGGGAGTAGTCACTTCGGGAGTGGTTTTCTCGGGTGTCGTTGTTTCGGGAGTGGTTGCTTCGGTTGTTGTTTGTGTGGTTGTTTCCTCGGGAAAGGTGACTTCTATTTTGATGTTACAAGCCATCAAAACAGAGGAAAGTAACAGGAGAATAACGAGTAAAAGGGAGAGTGTTTTTTTCATGCTTTTTGGGTATCCTTATGTCTGTTTTGCGCGGCATAGAGCGTGCAAGGGGGATGGCTTTATGTTAGTGATTTTTGAGAAGATTATTCTTCATCTTGGGGTTTTGCAAACCATTCGCTGGGTTTTCGTGTGAGCAGGTCGTATTGTTCAACGAACCACGGCAGACCTCCGATTTTCGGGTCGTTCCAGTTGCCCCATTCGCCCTCGTGCCAATGGATGTTGTTGGCAAGTACGTCATCTACCAACTTTTGTGCTTCTTCTTTGTTGGGATTGACGAAAAGGGAGAGGTAACGAACTTGATAACGCGAACGTTGAACGTATGCAAGACGGTCGCCGGCGGCTTCTTCTGCGGCATCCCAATATGCATTCATTTTTTCTTCGATAGTAGCAAATGTGCTCTCCTTAAAAACGGTAAAGGGATAGCTGTAAATGCCCATTCCGTTATATCCGGTGGAGGGGTAGGTTTTTGCGTATAATGTGATAGCGTCGATGTATTTTCGAATGTTTTGCCAGCCTGCACCGTAGTACGCCGCAAGGAATTCGTCCATATGTGCGTAGTATTCGGTGGATGTCATATAGGGGTTCATAAACAGCTTTGCCAAGAGGTAGGCGCGGAGTTCTCCAAACTCACCGGAGGGGCCGGAAGAGTTGCCTTGCGCAAACACGCCTTTCACATTGTTGTCGGCAAAGAACTTCATGTTTTGACGCAAAACGTGGAAGTTAGGGAAGGTTGCAAGATAGTACGCGTAGTTTGTGGTGTAATCCCAAACGTAGAGGTTGTCACAAATGGAGCTCCACTCGCGAATAGCGTTGCAGAATTGAGCGCAGCTGTGGCAGTTTGTTTGTGTAAGAGGGTGATTGAAGTGACAGGTGATGGTGGAAAGGCGAATGCAAACGTTCTCGGCGGGCTTTGTAACCTTGGGAGCATTGAGGGTGTACTTGTACGCCAAGGTATCAATGGTCAAGTCGGGATATTCGTCTGCAAGCTCGTTTGCAATGCGGTTGACAAAGCGAATGAGAGGCCCGGAAGCACTGCCTTCGATTTGTTCAATCTCCTTACAATTGTCACACGTGCAATGTTTTTCGTTGTCGTTTTGAGAGATGGAAACGATTTTGGAGTCGGGATTTGCTTCCAACACCTTGCGAACGTTGGCAAGCACGGTGTTGTAAACGTTCTCGTCTGTCAAGCAGGGGTTTGGAGCGGTTCTAGGATAAGCAACCGAGGGGTCTGCCAAAAGGTAGCTGATGGTGTGTACAAAGAGGTTGGGTGCATAGGTCAGGCTACCGCCAAGCTCCTCGCCCCAAGACTGTGTCCAACCGCTGATAATGTTGATGCCGTTTTTGGTAGACCAAGTGTATTTGGAGTCATTTTCTATCCAATTGTACCAGTTTGTTTGGCGCAACTCAAAGGTGGGGGTGTAATCCAAAATCACACCGTCGGTAACGTATACGTCGCCGGGCTCACAAACCTCAAGTTCAGGCGTGAAGAAGCGAACGTTTGCGCATTCTTCAAGATATCCGTAAACACCGTACAGAACACCGCGTCCGTTACCGCCAACAATGGTGAGGCTTTGGGCGCCTTCCTCGTTTACGACGGCGCTTACGCGATAGGAATCCTCGCCAAGGCTTTCGTCAATCAAGAGGGTGATTTTAAAATCACTCGTGTTGTTTACTGCAACGCCTTTCAACTCCAAATATTTTTTGAGGTCTTTTGCGGCAGTTTGTTCTGCTGCGGAGTTGCCGCTCACAATGGTTGCCGAGGTGATGTTAACAGAGTTTTGAGGTGCGGGCTCGGGTGTGATGATTTCGTTGGTGGTGGTTTCCACCGTTGTGATTTCTTCTTCGGTATTTTTGTTACAACCGGTCAACAAACAGGAAATGAGAATTGCCGCCAAGAGCAACCATGATGCAAAACGTTTCATAAAAAACCTCGTTTACAATATTTTATCTCCGTATATTTTACAAGAAAACACCCCAAAAGGCAATAGAAAACCCCGTTTATTTACAAAAAAGTTAAGAACGCATCCCCCTTTTTAGAGGGCGGCAAAAAGATGTTGACAAAATTCGAAATGTGTGGTATTCTAATACATATAAATTATAGCACTAATGGGAGAAGGCAAATGAAAACAGCATTTTTGAAAAAAAGCTACGAAGAAGTTGTAGCTCTGCCCCGCGCCCCCCACAAAAAGCCTATTAAGCCAAACATTTTCTTCCGCACGCTCATTCGCGTTTTGTCGGCAAAGGATCTCATCCCCATTGACTTTTCCTACACCAAAAAGGATATGGAAATTGCGTCCGCACTTTTCTATCCCCTTCCTTACGGCATTGTTACAACGTCTGATGGATTTGTGGGCAAGGATTGGCTCATGCGACAAATCGGCTGCATTTGCACGCAAAAATTTGTTAGCGATCTAACGCTTGTGCGCGATATGGATTATATGCTCAAAAAGAACAAGACCAGTGTTTTGATGTTCCCCGAGGCGGGCTACAGCCTTGACGGTCGTGCAACGCCGCTCCCTCGCAAAATGGGCGGACTTTTAAAGCTGCTCAAGGTGCCGGTAGTTACCGTACACGTTGACGGTGCATTCTTGCGCACACCTCTTTACAACGCGCTCAAGAGCCGCAAGGTTCCTGTGCGTGCCGAGGTTCGTGGATTGCTCACCCCCGAAGAAATTCGCGAAAAGAGTGTTGAAGAGCTGGATGCTATCATCGATGAAGTGTTCACCTTCGACCATTTTGATTGGCAAAAGGAGAACAACATCCTTATTAACGCTCCCGACCGTGCACACGGACTTGAACGCATTGCCTACAAGTGCCCCCACTGCATGGCAGAGGGTCAAATGAAGGGAGAGGGAGAAACCTTGACCTGCCACGCCTGCGGCAAGGCTTGGCGCATGACCGAGCTTGGCGATATGGAAGCGCTTGACGGTAACACCGAAATCTCTCACATTCCGTCTTGGTTCGAGTGGGAGCGCGAATGCGTTCGCCACGACATCGAAGAGGGCAACTATGCGCTCGAAACCGACGTTGAAATTGCTATGTTGGTTGACCACAAGCGCATTTATGTTGTTGGTGACGGTCATCTTTCCCATACAAAAGAGGGCTTTGTGCTGACCGGTTGTGACGGCAAATTGGAATACACCCAAAAGCCGTGTGCATCCTACAGCATCAATTCCGACTATTATTTCTACGAGCGCGGTGATATCATTTCCATCGGTAGCCGCGATTGTCTCTATTACTGCTTTCCCAAGGATAACACACCTGTTGCCAAAGCAAGACTTGCGGCAGAGGAACTTTACAAAATCAGCGCTCCCGAGTCGCGCAGAAAGCAGTAAGCCTTATCCATTGCGCCTTATGGCGCAAATAGCATTTTTCGTTTCCGGAGGTCATTTATGAAAAAGTTGCAAAAAAGAATTCTTGTTTGTCTTTTAACGGTTGCCATGCTGGTTCCCATGCTTGTAACCGTAGCGGGTCCCGCAATGGCGGCGACTACGAGCGGAACAATCGGCAATATGGACAACACGTTGATAGAAAACCTGATTGCACCTGCCGAAAGTGCAACGCTCAATATAGAAAACGGCGGCGGCATTCGCTTTGCCACCAACCTCAACACCGAAAAGTATGAGGCACTCAAGGCGTTTTGTAAAAAGAGAAGAATTGACGGCATTACGTTCGGAACTCTGATCGCCCCCTTGGAGTTTGTTCTCGAAGCAGAGGAGTTCAGCAAGGATGCTTTGGATCTTCTCGATTATGAGACGTCTTACATCGATATCAAAGCAAATTCCGAAATTTTTTACCGTGGTGAAAGAACAATAGCCGAGGGCTATGACGAGCAGTTTGTAGCATCGCTTATGAACATCAAGATGAATAACCTCTCTCGTGATTTTGCGGCTATCGGTTATATTCAACTTACCTTGAGCAACGGTTATTATACCATTTACAGCTACGATAACGAAGATATGGCTTTGGTTGAAAAGTATGCCACCAACATGGCAGAGCTTGCAACCAAGGAGCTTCAAAAGGATACTTGGAGCGAGGAAGAGCGCGCAATGATCGCGGACCTTGCCGCAGAACCGGAAAACTTGTCGATTACAACCAATAACGTAAAAGACGTTCTTGTTACACGCAATCAACTGTTCTTTACCTATTACAAGGGTGCCACCTCGTTCTACAACCGTCTCACCTACGACGGTGCCAACGGTTGGAGATTGCAAAGCAACCTCAAGAGCTACAACAATTTTAAGGATATCAGTGCAGGTCAATCGCTTGCAATGTATCTTGGCGAAGGCTTCCACGATATCACCGTTCCTCTGATCGTTACCGAAGAAGAGGGCAGGCTTGTGATTCGTGCAAAGGGAACCGAAACACACGTTGTTTTCTCTTATGAGACCTTTGATATTGATTTTTGCGATGCAGAACAAAACGTTTTGTATAACGTTAACGGCATGTCACGCTTGAGCAGCGGAAAAATCAAGATGACGGGTAAAATGAAGGCGAACGAAGGCGTTTACGGCGGTGGTGAAACCTTTGGCAGTTCCAACAAGAGAGGCGAGACGCTTGATCTTTACATTTCCGATGCTTACAATGCAAACGGCACATACGTAGCCGTTCCGATCTTCAGCACGTCCTCCGGCGGCGGTATGTTTATAAATCGCTATGAGCATATAACCATTTCCTTCCCGAAAATGGGAATGGGCGGCAACTGGTCGATGACTATGGATGCAGAGCTTTTTGACGGTTACTTCTATGCGACCGGAAAGATCGGTGATGTTCTGCAAGGCTATACCAACCTGACAGGTCACGCAGCTCTCCCTGAGGAGTGGGCACAGGGTTATCTTGTTTGCCGTTATGCTCCCGACTTTAACAACCTCACTGACCTCAATGGCGAAACCGAGGGCGTTTATTGGCGCACAGAGCTTCCCAATCCCGAAAAATACACCTACACCCCCCACCTTCCTTTAACGGCAGATACAAAGCTTGGAAACAACGCTACCATTCAAAGCAAGGATGGTAAGACCACCTATTACACCTATGTAAACGGCGCTTTCAAGGATGTTAAGACAGGTCAGATCTACGCTTCCTATGCACAGCTTCCTAACAAGGAAGAATGCTACTACGATAATCAAACCAAGGTTACCCTAGCAGAAAACCCCGACGCACTTTGCCACAAAAAAACGATTTCTTACGGAACGAACTATTACCACTACATTATCGAAAGCGATACCGAGGACTTCAACTACAACGGCATTACAGGCGAGAGTTACTTCTTGCGTGTCGGCTCCAGAGGCGGCCCCGGCGGTGCAGGTGTTACCTACATTGTTGAGAGCTTGATTGAAGCCGGCATGAAGCCCACCGGCGTTATTTTGGAGGGCGCAAACTGGTATAACTCCAGCGGAAACCTCAGACCCTTTATCGAGTATTTGAACAAACAAGGCATCAAAACCTTGGTTTATACTTCTCTCGGTCACATTACCGGCAGTGGTATGGGTGCAGGTTTTAAAGATGAATACTTCCTCACAGCAGACCTCTATTTGGATGAAATAGATCCTAACACAGGCGAGCAAAAGAAGCTTGCAAGCGGCACAAGAAACATTCCCAAGAGCGATGATACCGATAACCCCGACACCACAAGCGGCGGCACACAGATTTATTTGGATATCACCAATCCCAATGCTGTTAAGTGGTATGTAGATACCGTTTGGAAGAAGATGATGGAGCTTGGCGTTGACGGTATTAAGATTGACTTCTGTGAATCCGTTCCCAACGAAGGTCTCTATTCCAAAATGAAGATTGGTGACAACACCTATGAAAACGTTACCTTAAAGTATCGTTGGTACGATGCATCTGTATTTGACGATAAAGAGCCTCACCACGCATATCCCTCTTACTTTGTTTCCATGTTTTACTCAGCAATGGAAGAAAAAGCCGCACAAAGAGAAGGTGACAC
>JAFYRH010000234.1 GCA_017559555.1 Clostridia bacterium | reverse complement strand
CACTCTGCATTCTGCACTCTGCACTTTTCCCCTCTTCCCTCTTGACAAATCCGCGCCTATGCGGTATAATAATAAACAGCTCCGTTAAACGGTCGCGCGGTATGTTGCCGAAAGGTATTACCGTGAGGAAAGTCCGGGCTTCATAGGACAGAATAGCTGATAACGTCAGCCACGGGTAACCGTCGGGAAAGTGCAACAGAAATAAACCGCCGCTTTTGCGGTAAGGATGGAAAGGCGAGGTAAGAGCTCACCCGTTCCTATGGTAACATAGGTCCGCTGTAAACCCTATTTGAAGCAACACCCCACACAAGGCTTGTCCGGCACATCTTGGGGGTGGCACAAAACTTTGTTTTGAAGCTATGCGGTGACGCATAGCGAAGATTGATGACCGTTCACGACAGAACCCGGCTTATAGGCGGAACTAAAAAAGCACTTGCCAAATGGCAAGTGCTTTTTTGTTATTGTTCTTGGTTTACAAGCTGCAAATATTGCTCCAATGTCATCTCACCTACGTAGATGTCGGTTGCGGCTTCTCTACCCACAAAGCGGTAGTGCCACGGCTCATAGGTGTAGCCTGTGATATCTTGTTTATCCCTTGGATAACGTAAAATAAACCCGAATTTATATGCATTTTCTGTAAGCCATGCAAAGGCTTCGGTATATTCAAACGCTTCAGTCAATTCTCCGTTCATGCCCGATGTGATAAAATCGACGCAAAGACCCGTTTGGTGCTCGCTCTGCCCCGGCTGTGCCGAGTAGGATTGTGCTACCTTATGTGCATCTGCAAGGCTTAAACGGTTGATTTCCTTATCCAAATAATTCATTTTGATGTATGCTTGACCAAGCACGCGGTAGGCATCCTGTGAAAAACCGCCGCTCATTTCCTGTTGCACCCAAAGGTTATAGGTTTCGGATTGTTTCTCATAAGAACGGTAAGCACTTGTAACCGAAATATCGCTCACGCCCGCAGCTTTCATTTCTGCAAGCATAGCATATAGCGCTTGCGCCGCGCGCGATTCAAGCTTCATGCTATAAGTCGTTTCGCAAGTGAGCGTCGTCAGCGATGCGGGCACGTAGTCCTCACTCAAGGCGTTCGTCTTGTTGGCTAAAATCAAATAGGTTGGGTCGAGATGAGTCGTCAGGCACGAAATATCGACGTTTGTTTGATAGGTATATTCCATCGTTTTATAGCTCCCGATAGCACTTGGATTCGCATTACCAACATCCCCTATCGGGGTGGTGGTCTCTTCCTCATTTTGGATATTGATGCACCCGGAAAACAAGAGGATACATGCGAAAACGGCTATCAAAAATTTTGCACTATTTCTTTTCATGTGACCTTCCATAGGGAATTTTTTCAAGCGGTTTGGTTTCTATAACAATAAAATAAGGGGACGATGGAGAATTGAGAATGTTTACCTTGGTAGCACAAACCTTATGACGGCTAACGCTTGCAAGATATTCACAAATCATTTTGCCTTCAAGGTCGCCCTCCTCATGTCCGGGATAAATGGCAACGTTGATAATGGCATCCTTATCCATCAAATCGATTGCCGCCTCAATGGCGGGAAGAGTTGTCTCGCGCAGGGTGGTAATAGATTTATCTCCTCCGGGAAGCCAACCAAGGTTGAACATACCTGCCTTGATGGGTTCCTTGACGTAATTTTTAACGTTGTGGTGGGAATCGTGAATAAGTGTGTAGTTATCGGGGCAACCAACCTCGCGCAGGTGCTTTGCGGTAGATTCGACCGCTTGTGCTTGAATGTCAAATGCGTAAACGTGGCCCTCGGGACCTACGGTTTTGGAAAGAAATTCGGTATCGTAACCGTTACCCATCGTAAAATCAACGGCAACGTCCCCCTCTTTGAGGTGGGTGAGAATAAAATGCTTATGTAGCTTTAACAAATCTATCATATCGGTCTTCCTTTACTTGTTGTGCAAATCGGAACGCAAAAACTTGAATGCGCGCTCCACGGCATCTTTTGAGTTATACCACGGCTCTTGGTCATAGCGGTAATCGAATTTTTTGCAGAACCAGCTAACGTCCTTTTGGAGCTCTTCAAAATAAGGTTCTACTACACCGGCACAAGCCTTTGCAAATTCGGGTTGTCTCTTTTTGCCAAGACGTCTCTGACCGTAGGCGAGAACCTTGCGATAATGCGGCAAGCAAAAATAGGGTTGCGCTTTGAGCTTTTTGGAAAAATCGGGATCTGTCTCCCACAAATAAACGGCAGTATCTACCATATGCTCAAAGTTGTTTTTGATGCGGTCACAAACATAGCAGGTGCTCTCCAACGCTTCAATGCGCTTGATGGGCTTGTTTCCATGACCTCCACCAAAGCCACCGTCGCGAATTTCTTCGCGCAGTTCTGCCAAATGACTTTCCAAGGTAAGTGCCATACCAAGACGGTTCTTGCGAACAAACATCATATCGTAGTGCGTGCGACAAAAGCCCGCTTTGTTGGTCTTGATGCGAATATCAGGCTCCATCATAGAAGCACCGAGAATCAGATCAAGCTCGTTTTCCTCAAGCTTGCGGTAAAGCGCGCAAAAGGGGCATCCGCACGACGCATCCGCCGCCGATGCTTCAAACGCCTCGTTAACCGGTATGGTAAAATTCATATCCATAAAGCATTCCTCCGTTTTGGCTCTCAACTCACAAAAAAATGCGTGTTTTGTCGATTACGCATTGCAAAAATCAAATTCTTGTGGTATAATATCTTTATAAGATTATTATACCATAACAAGGAGAGAGTTGCAAGGGATTTTTGCCAAAATCCAAAAGATTTTTTCTCTCCGTAAAAGAAGGAGCATTTATGTCACGCTATCAATATTGCTTTTGGGATCTTGACGGAACGCTGACCGATTCCGCCCCCGGCATTACACATTCTGTTCGCTATGCAATGGAAAAAATGGGCGATCCTCTGCCGCCCGAAAAAGATTTGACCTGCTTTATCGGTCCTCCCCTGCTCTATAGCTTTGAAAACTATTTGGGACTCTCTCCTGCAGATTCACATCTTGCGGTAGATTATTATCGCGAATGCTATCGCGCTGGTGCTATGCTGGAGTGTAACGTGTACGACGGTGTACGCGAAACACTTGAAGAATTGAACAAACGCGGCATTATTTGTGTTCTTGCCACCTGCAAGCCTCACGAGTTTGCAAACCGTATTATTGAGCACTTTGACCTTGCCAAATACTTCTCTTACGTTTCGGGCCCCGAAATGGACGGCACGCGAAACGAGAAGCACGAGGTCATCACCTATGCCCTGCAAAACCTGAACATCCCTTCCCCCAATCAAGTTTTGATGGCGGGCGACCGCCGCGACGACGTAGTCGGTGCGGCAAAATGCAATATGGAATGCGTAGGCGTTGAATGGGGCTTTGGTTCTGTCCAAGAACTCAATGACGCAGGCGCAATAGACGTCATCTTTAAGCCACAAGAACTTTTGCGTTTCTTTGAAGATTAAACCTTATTTTTCTCTTGTTTTTCACCATTTATATTATATATTATATAAATAATTTGCAAAAAACTATTGACAAACAAGAAAAGATATGGTATAATATCAAATCGGTACGGGCTTTTTGCCCGTCTCTCTGCCATGCAAATTCTATTCTTAAGGCATGGCCGAACAGTCCATAGGGAGGTAAAAAACATGGAAAAGATTATCAATTCTTATGAAAGCATGCTCATCGTTAGCCTTGCTAACGGCGAAGAAGCCGCTAAAGCTACTGTGAGCAAGTTCACCGGTCTGATCTCTGCTAACGCAGAACTCGTTCAGGTTGATGAATGGGGTCGTCGCCGTCTTGCATATCTGATTAACGATATGGCAGAAGGTTACTATGCCGTAGCTACTTTCAAGAGCGAAAGCGATTTCCCTCAAGAACTTCAACGTTTGATGAACATTGACGAATCTGTTATGCGCATCATGGTAATTAAGCTCGACTACGAGCCCGTTGCTAAGGCTGTTGAAGCTCCTGTTGAGGAAGCAGCTCAAGAAGAAGTTCCTGCATCTGACGCAGAATAATCCCGCGCACGAAATTTTGATTTTAAGGAGGCTTATCTAATGTCCAGCTTGAATCTTAACAAGGTCGTTCTTTGCGGAAGATTGACCGCCGACCCTGAATTGAAGCAGACCACCAGCGGCATCGCCGTCGTCTCCTTCACTTTGGCAGTAAACCGCCGTTTCCAAGCTAAGGGTGCTGAAGGTGCCCCCGCTCAACAACAAGCAGATTTTATCAGCGTTGTTGCTTGGAGACAAACTGCAGAGTTCATCTCTCGCTATTTCCGCAAGGGTTCTGCCCTTTGCATTACCGGTTCTATTCAAACCAGAACTTGGCAAGATGCAAACGGTCAAAAACGCTATGCTACTGACGTAGTTGCCGACGAAGCTATGTTCGTTGACAGCAAAACCGATGGTATTCCCGGTGGTCAATACCCCGATACCTACAACGCGCCGTCCTACTCCTCTTCCCCTGCATCTGCACCTAAGTTTGAGGAGCTCAAAACCGACGACGATCTGCCCTTCTAATAGAAGTGGCACTATGAATTTGAATAGGAGGATTTCATAAGATGGATACTAACGTAAAAACCGAAGAAGTTGTTGTTCGTCAGGCTCGCCCCGCTAACAACAATCGCAGAAGAAAGAAAGTTTGCATTTTCTGCGCAGACAAGGTTGCTTTTATCGATTATAAGGACACTGCAAAGCTGAGAAAGTTCATTAGCGAACGCGGCAAGATTCTTCCCAGAAGAATTTCCGGTGCTTGCGCAGTTCACCAAAGAGAAGTTAACACCGCTATTAAGCGCGCTCGTAACGTTGCTCTTCTTCCCTTCGTAACTGACTAATTACGAATAATAACCCGCATAAAAAGACAGTGAACCACTCGGTTCGCTGTCTTTTTTTGTCACTTGTTTCCCTTCTTTGTCATATTCTGACATCGAGGGGGTGCAACTATGCAAAATAATTCTTATTCCGAT
>JAFYRH010000233.1 GCA_017559555.1 Clostridia bacterium | reverse complement strand
GATTCGTGATTTGTACAATACGGCTCGCTCTTCATCGCAAACGGACGAAGGAACGATTCGGGAGAACGTGTAAGAGCGTTGATGACAGCTTGTGCAAAAAGCAAATATCCCGATGCATAGGGATGCACGTTGAATTCGCCGTTTTCGTATTGCTCGTAGTATCTGCCGAAAAATTCTTTCCAAGTTAGCGAAGGGACTTTTGCTTGTTCTGCCTCAAGCTCGTGCAAAACGTCCGCCATCGCGTTAACCGTGCCGATGCTGTAATGGTCAAGCACCTCTTGCTTGAGCTCGCAACCCTTTTTGAACAGCCTCAATCGCTCGGGATCGTAGGGCACGGGCACGTGCATATAGATCACAGCGGGCACTTTATCCATTTTCATGCATTGACGGATCATGCTTTCGAGATACATCTGCCTATTGAGCTTTCCGTCGCCCTCGCAGTCTGCCTCACAGCCGGGGGTATCGTTGCAGGAAAACTCAATAAAGACTAGGTCGGGCTTGTGTGACAGCACATCGCGATCAAATCTCATCGCACCGTAGTCGCTTCCCGTGCCGCCCAAGCCCGCGTTTACAGCCTTGATGGGACGGAGAGGGAAGAGCCCCGAGAGAAACTTTATCACAACGTTTGCCCATTTTAAGTTTTCATTTTCGAGGGTAGTGCCTTCATAGTCCACCTCGCCCTCTGTAAGAGAGCCGCCGATAAACGCTACGGTCAGCGGCGCCGTTGATGAAACGTCGAGTTTATTTCCCGCCGTGAAAAACGAATCGCCCGCAAATATTTTTTTCTTGTTTTCCATACACGTTCTCCTTGTTAACCAAAATAATGTGTTTGATTCTTTAATTATGAATTTCAATTTGTTTGCGCGGGAAGCGGATCCAAGCGTATCCGCGTTGCGTGGAAAATCTTGCTGTGAGCATACCGTTTTCAATATGCATATCCACCTCTGTGTTGGAGGCGAGAACGTTTGGCGTTTCAAGCTCCGAGGAGATCGGGAGCGAAAACGTATCTCGCTCGGTTACCTCGCGCAAAAGGATCAAGTGCATAGCGTTGTCGGTTTCGGCGGCAAAGCCCGTGAGCGAACAGCCCGACGGCTCCTCGCAAATGGGGCGCACGTCTGCACGAACAAGCTCGCCGCGCCATTTCTTCCATATCGATACAATTGCCGATAGCCTCTCGGCTTCTCGCTGCGGGAGATACTGCATTTCCATCCAGAAGAGCGGATTTGATACCATAACCGAGGCAAAAAGATAATCAATATCGTAAAGCTCGGGGCGAAGAGTATCGTTGCTTTGGTATTTTTCGGTGAATCGGGTGGGGTTAAGCAGCTCAAATTGAAGCTTTGAGGAGGCAATGAACTCGGAAAGATTCCAAAGATTGCGCAGCGTTGCGTGCGGATAGTAGTTGCCCCAGGCGCTGTAACGGTTTTCAACAAACAGCGTTCCGTATGGTGCACTTGTGAGATATCCGAGTCGGTGGTCGTTTGTTACGTCAAGCTCCACGGTAACGTCGTGCCCCATAGACAAAACCGCATTCATAAATTCTTCCGTGCGCTTGCATTGCTCTACGCTGTTTAATTGGAGCATATCTAATTTGAAATGGCGGAATCCCCATTCATCATACGCGCGGCGCAGAATGGCGATATCGCGATCAAAACGTTCAAAATTATTGCGGCTCTGAGGTGCGAACCAAAGCCCTGTTTCAACTCCGTGTTCATTTGCGTATGGCGTGATCGACTCGATGCCATTGGGAAAAGCGGAGCTTTTTACGTCCCAGAAATCTCCCTCGAAAAGACGGAGGCCTTGCTCGTCGTAGATTTTCGGTGCTTTATTTTGCCAGCCGTCATCTACCTGCACAGCATCAACTCCAAGCTTTTGTGCCCATTCTATCTCGCGCTTTACGAATGCCTCTGTTACCACGTCTCTTCCGCCGCGGTCGCCCCACGTATTCGACATTGCAACAAGCTTTTGGGGCTTATAAAGCGTTCGGTACCACGAGCGGCAGAGCGCCGCCTC
>JAFYRH010000232.1 GCA_017559555.1 Clostridia bacterium | reverse complement strand
CCGCTACCGCTCATCATCGCCTGCATAGCGCCGTTTTCGCGCATGATGCGTTTGATGGCATCAACATCGGCATTTTCTTTGGGAACAACACTCTCAAAACATTGTAAAAGCAAGAGCAGGATGCAGAAAGCGCATCGTTTTTCCAAAGGTCAATCAACTCTTCAACTGCGTTGCTCGATTCGCTTTTTTCTTTGAAAAAGTCATATTTTTCATCCAAAGCGGCATAAGCACGCGGCGTAGAGATCCCCTCCTCACCAATTGCAATCACAAGTGTGCAGGGCGGCATATCGCAAATGCGCTCCAAAGCATCGCCAATTCCCGTGGCAAGCATCGCTCCACCACGAATACAAAACGGAATGTCGGCACCGAGCGAAACGCCGATTTTGCACAACTCCTCAACAGTAAGCGGATGCCCGCATAAGCTGTTCAGCGCACGCAAAACAGCGGCAGCATCGGCACTGCCTCCTCCCAACCCTGCGGCAGCGGGGATATGCTTTTGAATGGTGATTTGCACCGAACCTGTTAAGTTTGTGTGTGCAAAAAAAGATTCGGCGGCGCGCCAAGCAAGGTTGCGACAATCCAAAGGAAGATCTGCATTACCCGATACCGAAAGCGCAATTTGCGGTTGCGGTGCAGGTTGAAAATCAACCGTTACCAAATCGCACAGCGAAACGGTTTGCATCACACTGACAATATCGTGATATCCGTCGGGACGCCGTGATGTAATATTTAGATAAGTGTTGATTTTTGCATTGGCTCTTTCGGTTTGCATTTTGATTCCTCTCAGTGTTTTTTCACTATTATTTTATCACAAAATATGCTGTATTTCAATATTTTTTGTAAATAATATTAAAAAATAAAAAAAGGGCTTGACGAGACGGCAATTTTGGTATAAAATTATGGTGGAATATTTTTTGCTCAAAGGAGTAATTCGAATAATGACAACCCCGAAAAAAGAAATCGGCAACCACCAATTTATCAACCGACTCTTGCTGATAGCAGGCGGATTTTTGGTTCTTTTGATGATTGCTTTTTATCGAGAAATCAACGTTTGGCTTTCTGCCATAGTTGATATTTTCAGCCCCGTTATTTTGGGCTTGGTTTTTGCATACCTTCTCAATCCTTTATTTCGCCTTTTTGAACGCAGGGTGTTCTACCGTGTGTACCCCTCTGGCGCCCGCCGTGCAATCTCCTTGCTTTTGAGCTACATTGTAGCTATCCTCTTGATTGGGCTGATCGTTTTGCTCATTCTCCCCCAACTGGTTTCCACCTTGATGAGCGTGGTTTCCAACTACCAATCCTACATTGACAGTACCATTGCAACCATTAACGGGATGATCGAAAGCATCAACGGCATAATTTTTAATTTCTTCCATGTCAAAAACGCTTTGGGTCATATTGATGCAAGCATTATTTCTACCCTCTTCAACAACATTATGCAAGAAATAACCGAAGAAATCCCTGCATTGACCGACAAAGCCGGCTCCTTCCTTTCGGGTGCTACCGACGTCATTTTTGCAATTTTCATCTCGATCTATCTCCTGGCTTCCAAGGAGAAGCGTTATTCGCAGGTTATGAAATTCCGCAATGCAATATTCAGCGATAAGGTCAATCAAAGAATTACCAAGATTTGCACCACCGCAAACAACCTGTTTGGTAAGTTTGTTGAGGGACGCTTGCTAGACTCCTTGATTGTTGGCGTTTTGACTTATGTTGTAATCTCTATTTTCCAAATCCCTTACGCACTTCTCATTGCATCCTCTATTGCGGTTTGGAACTTTATTCCCACCGTTGGCTTTTTGATCGGCTTTGTTCCCGCCGCCACGCTTTTGCTCTTTACCGATGCTCCCCTGCTCATTCCCTTTACCCTGCTTATGTTTGTCATTTACCAAATAGACAGTAACATCATCAGCCCCAGAATTCTCGGTTACAACACCGGTGTAGGTCCGCTGTGCGTCATTATTGCCATTTGCACAATGGGAACGCTCTTCGGTCTTGTCGGTTTGGTAATTGCCGTGCCCCTGCTTGCTACGCTGTTGGATTTGGCAGATGACCTCATTCGCGAACGCTTGCAGCATAAGCGCATGCCCGACGATACCGAGAACTATTTTGCCCCCGACCTTTCGATGGACTATATGCATATGTCAAAATCCCGTCTTGGACGTATCATCGTACGAATCGAAAAGCGTGCTTTGCACATCAGCAACCAAATTGCCGGCGGTAACGAAAATAAGCTGACTAAAAAAGACCGCAACTTTTTCACAACCTATCAAAACGCCCGCAAAATGAATATTCTTTCTGAGGCTCCCCCGGATGTTTTGACACAGTTCTCTGCCGAGTCGGCTGAAAAAGCCGTGCGCGCCGAGTACAATGCGCAGTACAACGAAATACTCGATCACGCCATTGAAAATATGAAAGACGATGAAGAAGTGGGAGGTGTGGAAGTATGAGAAACCGT
>JAFYRH010000231.1 GCA_017559555.1 Clostridia bacterium | reverse complement strand
GCGGCCGGGTTCAAGCTCGTAAGCAGCATCAATAACTTCTGCTACAGTCTTATAAGGAGAAGCGGGGAGATTTTCCTCGGTACCCTCAACAATAGCGGTAACTTGGGGCTTGTCGAACTCAACGAGACCGTTGTAATTCTTAATGATACCGGTAACGGTAACAACGTAACCTGCCTTGATATCCTCAATGCCATTGCCCATTGCGCCGTAAGCATACATAGGAAGATCCATCATACCGTCTACGATGAAGTAGATGTTAGCATTGTTCTTCTTTTGGTTGTAGGTACTTGCCATAACAACACCGGTAAGAGTTACTTCTTCTTCAAAAGCGGTACCACTTGCCAATGCAAAAGCAGCTTCCATAATTTCCTTTTGGGTGGACATAGCGGGTTCTTTGTCTTCGGGTTCTGCGGGAGTGGTTGCTTCGGGAGTAGTAGTTTCGGGTGTGGTTCCCTCGATATCGTTGCTGCCAAGGAACTTGTTGATCAATTGATCACAAGATACCATAGAAAGTGCCAAAACGATAACGAGTGCAAGGGATACAATGCGGGTGAGTTTCATATTTTTTTACCTCTCTTTCAAAATTTGGGGTCGCCTACATTATACACTCCTATTCTACCTTTGTCAATGCCTCTTTTGCTTTTTTCAAGGGAATCGACAATATTCGGCACTTTATATAAACAGGTAGTGTTCTTTCTGTGCAAATAAACTTTTTGATTGGATGTCTTTTTGCAAACTAACAAATTTATTTTTGATTTTTTGTCAGAAAATTCTTGAAGGGGTGTGGGGGAACTTCTTATAAGAAGTTCCCCCACAAAACGCCTCCCCTACTCATCAAACACAACCGTGATAACACGAACAATGATCGACTTTACGGGAACGCCATCGGCGTTAGGATATTTGAAATCGGAATAGATCCACAGAGCGTGGGTATCATCGAGAGCAAGAAGGTCGGTATAGTAGCAAGAGGTTTGCTCCTCGCCCGAGTAGAGGTCGAAGGTTTGCGCCGTTTGCCACTTTTTACCCGTGGGGTCGGACGTCGCGCGGATGCGCATATAGGGTCGACCATAGGTAGCAATGGAAACACCGCTTGAAAGGGTTACCATTTGCGGCAAGACACCGATATTATCAAACTTTTTGATCACGCTCCAAGACTTGCACAAATTGGTGGAACGCGCCCAATAACAAGGCTTGCTATCGCCACCGCTACGCATCAAGATCATAATAGAACCGTCGGGCATAACGTTCAAATTCGGCTCGCAAAGTCCCTCGGAGAATTGAATATTGCTACCCAAAGTGGTCAATTGCGAAAGGAAATTCCAAGTTCTGCCGTTATCCTCGGAGGAGAAAATGTAGGTGGAATAGTACTTGTTATGGTCATTGATCGCGTGCTCACGCACTTCGGCATAGGAATTGAAACCGTAAAAGTACATTGCCAAATACATAACACCATCCACGATTACCATATTATCTTGACTCAAAGAGAACATTTGTGTCATAGGATAGATTTTGCCACCCGGGAATTCGGTGAGCGCGGCATTTGGCCAATTGACGGTGCATTCAAATTCTTGGGTCTCACCCGTTTCGGGATCGTATTCTTTGCCCCAAACGGTGGTGTCATCGTTTTTGGGCAGATCCTCGGCAAAGAAAAGCTTGTAAGTGCCGTTATTGTTCCAAGTAAAGGCGGGATCGTAGAGGTTTTGCCACGTGGAAACGTGTGCATTGGCACTTCTGAACCCTGCAAAATACTTGCCGTTGGTCATTTGAAACTTATTGGGAACTGCGCAAAGAGACTCGTCATCGCTCCAGGTAAGTCCCCCATCGGTAGAAACTTTTTTTCGAACCGTGTCAACGTAGTCATCGATGGTATCACCGGAATAGCTCCAGTTTGCCACAATATTGCCGTCGAGGGTGTAGGCAAGCCCCGGGAACTGATAATGTCCCCATGCGTTGTCCCCTACCGCGCCCTGCATAACGACCACGGGGTCACCGATCTCAAGGTGGAACGCCTTGGGCTCCTCGGGGGCGGGAGTGGTAACTTCCTCGGGCGTTGTGGTCTGTGCGGTTGTGGTTTCGGGTGTTGTAACAACGGGTGATTCACTTTCCCCACCGCACCCCGGCAAAAGGCCAAGCAACAATCCCATTGCAAGCAAAACAGAAATTTTTCTCATAGTCGTCTCCTTTTCAAACGTTTTGTTTAGTGAAAGGTCATGCTGAATTGTGCAATTTGTGTTTTTCCGGGCAGAATATGGAACATATCGTGACGTGTGTTAATATCCTCCATCTCTCCGTCATACCCCGGCAAGCCGCACCAAGGCTCAATGCACACAAAGGGCGCCTCACTCTTGGCAGAATGCCATACACCAAGATACGGCATATCGGGATACTCCAAGGTAACAGAACGCGCGCTCTTGTTCGATTTGAGCGTTACGGTGCTATCCATACGGGAAAGAAAAATACCGTCAATTTCAAACAATTTGTGGGAAAGCGGCAGGACATTGCCGTTTTGCAACCCGTATGCCATCTTTTTGCCCGTAAAAAGTCCACGCGGCGAAATGCCGATTTGGTCGGGACTGCAAGGTTTTGAGAACTCGAGATAGTAATCTTCAAAAGCGCCCTCACCATCAAGCGGCACGTTAAAACCGGGGTGACCGCCTACGGTTGCGGGCAGAATGACGTCACCCGTATTTTCAATTTCAAAGCGTGTGGTTACGCGATCCCCTTCCAGGATGTGCCAAATTTTGAGCACAAAATCAAAGGGATACATCTTTTTGGTTTCCTCTGTTGCATCTACACGAAAACAAATAGAGGTACCGTTAACGCGCGCCAAGGTCAGGGGTGCCTTGCGAATAAAACCATGGCAAGGAATTTCATAGGTCTTGCCCTCTGCCGTATATTGCGCCTCAAAGAATCTGCCGCACACCGGGAAAAGCAGCGGCGCGTGAGAGGACCAAAATGCAGGATCTCCCACCCAAATGTACTCGCAGCCGTCGCGCTTGACAGAGTGAATTTCGGCACCAATGTCGCTAACCTGAACGGTTAGAATGTCATTTTGTAATGTATAGATCATTGTTTGTCTATGCTCCTACCAATTACAGAGAATCGATGATGCGACGAATTTCGGCAATGCGTGCAGGATCGGCTCCTGCGGGAACAAAATCGGTGATGCTTTGGCTAAAATATTTTGCCCAAACGTATGCGGCTGCATATCTGCCGTAATCGTAGGAAAGATGGAAACCGTCGCGGCAGAAATCGGTGCCGTCAGGTTCAAGCGTACGACGAAGGGTTTGAATTGCCTTGCCTGCCTCCAAAATGCCATCGAGATTGTGTTCGCGAACGGCACGGTGAGAGCACTCTTCAATTTTGGACCACATCAACTCTTGGTCGTGATTGTAATTTGCAAAACCGCCGTGTGTGCTATCCTTGGCATAAGACCAAGTTTGATGCCAAACGATTTTTGCCCCCGGGCAAGTCTTGCGAATAAAATCCAAAACTTCGGTCAGGTAAGGCTCATACGTCTCATACATGCCCGAGTAGTGGCTCACTTGTTGAACCGTGATATAATCCCAATCCTCGGATGCAATAATATCGTTGGCGCTAACCGTTTTTTCACCGATCTTTACGCCTTGTGCTTGGTATTCATACCATGCTTTCTTATTTTGGATTTTGTCTACGTGCATCTCCAAGCTGCAACCGCCAATGTGCAGGTTGCGAACGTAGAGATCATCTGCAATACGGTCGAGATACGTGGTCGCATCCCAAGAAAAGCTATTTCCCAATCCTAAAATTTTTAACATAGTCTTTCTCCTCTTTTCATCTGATAATCAAATGCCGTGAATGTCGGCTTGGCGGAAACCGCCGTTCGAAAGAATTGCTTCTGCCGCTTCGAGGTCATCGGCTTGAATAATCATATAGGCTTCGCCATCGTTTTTGCCTGCAAACGCATACATATATTCAACACCAATGCCGCGCTCAGCCAAGAGGCGCAACACACCAAGGGTTCCACCGGGGGTATCTTCCATTGTAAGGGAAAGCACGTTGGTTACGCGAACAACAATGCCCGCCTCGGAGAGGATCTTTTTGCCTTCTTCGGGCTTATCTACGATAAGACGCAGAATACCGAAATCAGACGTATCCGCAAGCGAAAGCGCGCGAATATTGATGTTGTTTTGCGCCAAAAGGTCTGCCGCGGCACACATACGTCCTTGCTTATTTTCCAAAAATACAGATAATTGCTTGATGATCATAGTTTTCTCTCCCCCTCTTAAATTTTGCCAATTCTGTTATCGATAACACGCTTTGCCTTGCCCTCACTGCGAACAATGGACTTGGGGTTAACCAAGTGCACCTTGGCGCTGATGCCGAGCATAGCACGCAGATCTTCGGTGATGCGTTTTTCAAGTTTTTCAATTGCCTTAACGTTATCCGAGAAGAATGCCTCACTCATTTCAACGTTAATATCGAAGGTGTCAACGTTATTGACACGGTCGACAACGATTTGATAGTTGGGTGTGATTTGGTCGCCGCTGACCTTGAGAAGAACCTCTTCGATTTGCGACGGGAATACGTTGACACCGCGAATGATGAGCATATCATCGGTACGTCCGTTGGGCTTGCCCATACGAATGTGAGTACGTCCGCACTTGCAAATCTCGGGAATAAGGGTGCAAATATCTCTTGTACGGTAACGAATAACGGGAAAAGCTTCTTTTGTAAGAGATGTAAAAACAAGCTCACCGGGTGTTCCCTCGGGGAGAACGTCACCCGTGTCGGGATCGATGGTTTCAACGTAGAAGTTGTCTTCCCAAACGTGCATGCCTGCCTGCTCAGGACATTCGCCCGAAACACCGGGACCGAGAACCTCGGAAAGACCGTAGATATCGTATGCCTTAAGACCGAGTTTATCTTCGATTTGGTGACGCAT
>JAFYRH010000230.1 GCA_017559555.1 Clostridia bacterium | reverse complement strand
TGCAGGATAGAAGCAGGTACCTCGGGAGTGATGGGGCCGAAGAAAGCACGTTGTACGATATCTTTCTTTGCCTTGCCGTTAGCAATGAGCAGAACTTTCTTTGCTTGCATAATAGAGCCCATACCCATGGTGATTGCTTGGCGCGGAACGTCGCTTTCTTTTTCGAAGAAGCGAGAGTTTGCTTGAATGGTAGACTCGTGCAGATCCACTACGTGGGTTGCTTTTTCAAAGATGGGAGCGGGTTCGTTGAAGCCGATATGACCGTCAAGACCGATGCCGAGGAGTTGAAGGTCAATGCCGCCGAAAGATTCGATGCGAGCGTCGTATTCAGCACCCTCTTTTGCAAGGTCTTCGGCGCATCCGTTGGGAACGTAGGTGTTCTCGCGACGAATGTTGATGTGGTCAAAGAGGTTCTTTTGCATAAAGTAACGGTAGCTTTGGTCGTGGTTTTCATCAAGACCGATGTATTCGTCAAGGTTTACGGAAATTACGTTTGCAAAATCGAGGTCGCCCTTGTTGTACCACTCGATGAGCTGGCGATAGATGCCAACGGGAGAGGAACCGGTTGCAAGACCGAGTACGCTTTGGGGCTTCATGATAACCTGAGCGGAGATGATATTGGCAGCCGTGCGGCTCATTTGATCGTAATTTTGAACGGTGATGAATTTCATTTTGGTATTTTCCTTTCTTTCTATTCGTGTATCACACTTTTTTTCACTGCCGCGAAAGGTTCCCGGAGGGGAGCCCATCACACGGCGAAAGACGGTACTAAAGTAATTTTGGTCGAAGTAGCCGAGCAGTGCGGCAACCTCGCCCACGCGCATGCCCGTCTGCAACTGTTCGGCGGCGTAGCGCATTTTCATTTCGGTAAAATATCTCGACACGCCCATTCCTGCGTAGCGCGTAAAGATTTTTTTGAGAGCCGAAAGGCTAATGTTGCACAGTTGCGCAATTTCACCGGCAGAGAGCTGCTTGTGCAAATTGGCGTGCAAAATGCCAACGATTTCTGCGTAGCGCAGGGCAGATGGCAAAATCGGAGTTTCTTCGGGGATGTCGTTTTCCTTTTTTGCAACCTGCAAAAACCACAACTCAAGTCGCACACGTGCCTCGTTGAGGAGAGCGCGGTCGCCGGAAGTAATGCCTTGAGCGGCAGCGGCGCAAATGGCGGTCAGTTCGGTTTGTTCTGCATCGTTCAGTTGTACCACGCGAGAGCCGAAAGAGGGAACTGCGGCGGCAAAAAATGAAAGATTGAACACGTGCGGCGCACTTCCAAACTCCGACCAAATGCGGTGGAATTCATTGGGACTGTGCAAAAGAATTTGTCCACCCGAGAGGGTAAGTACCTCTTCGCCGGCGGTAATACCCACTGTTCCTTCCTTAACAAAGACCAACTCATAAAAGGGGTGACATTCACCGCTAAAATTGTGGTCGCAATCAAAATGACGGTCAAGCGAGCAATGAAACGCCAGAATATCAGCGCTGCGTGCAATGCCGCAATCGTTGAGTGGTACTACGTTATTTTGGGGAGAGTTTTTGGCTGTTTTCAAAGGTTTTATGTCCATTTCCATATATCTATTCATATTTGGATATATTATAATATAATCATAGCACAACACGGGGGCAAAGTCAATAGGTTTTGTTCCATTTTCATACATTTTTACACAAAAATTCAGCGTGAAAGGATGCAAGAGAAATGAATCCAATCGTAAACGTACTTGAGCAATTTGGCATTGATGCTGCGGCAGTTCCGCACGGCAACGGCCACATCAACAACACTTTTTTGGTAGAGAGCAATCCGCGTGTTATTCTGCAACGCATCAACACAAGCATTTTCAAAAAGCCTGCAGAGGTTATGGAGAACATTATGGCAGTTACCGCATATCTGCGCGAAAAAATTGCCGAAAACAGTGGAGACCCTGCAAGAGAAACCATGACCTTTTTGACCACCAAAGAGGGTCTGCCTTACTACCAAACCGTGGACGGTGACTTTTGGCGTGCCTGCTATTTTGTAGAGGATACGGTTTGCCTTGAGGTTGCCAAGAGTCCTGCAGATTTTGCCGAAGTCGCACACACGTTCGGTCGTTTTCAACGTATGCTTTCCGATTTTCCCGCAGATCAGTTGCACGAAACCATTGAAAGATTCCACGATACACCCAACCGTTTTGCACAGCTTGAAGAAGCGATTGCTGCCGATCGTGCAGGACGTGTTGCATCGGTTGAAACCGAGATCGCGCTCTGTCGCAAGTTCCAAAAGTATGCATCCTTAATTGTTGACGGCATTGCCGAAGGAACGGTTCCGCTTCGCGTAACGCACAACGATACCAAGCTCAACAACGTGCTCCTCGATGCCAAGACCCACAAGGGCATTTGCGTTATCGACCTTGACACCGTTATGCCCGGCTCGCTCCTTTACGATTTTGGCGATGCAATGCGTACAGGTGCCTCGACGGGTGCCGAGGATGAAATCGACCTCGACAAGGTGCAATTCAACCTCGAAAAGTTCGAAGCATTCACCGCCGCTTTCCTCGAGGAGCTTGGCGACAGCATGACAGATAGAGAACGTGAGCTTCTTCCTTATTCGGCTCTGATCATCACTCTCGAGCAAGCGACACGCTTCCTTGCCGATCACATCAACGGTGACGTTTATTATCACATCCATCGCGAAAACCACAACCTCGACCGCGCACGCACCCAGCTCAAGCTCGTTTGCGACATCGAGAACCTGCTTCCCAAAATGCAGGAGATTGTGAGTAAGTTTTAAAGAGAATGCAGGGGGGAAACTTCTTGGAAGAAGTTTCCCCCTGCACCCCCTTCAAGAACTTTCGCACAAAAAAAGCAACAGGGAACTCCAAAGCCACGGATGAACGGGCGGCGCGAGGTAAACCTCGCTTTTGCTCTCGCTAACTCGCAGGTGCCACCGAGACCCTGCTCGTTAAGAGAGTTGTTTTGCTTTTATGCGGGGCGTCGAGGACGTCGCCCCCTACAAGGCAGATCTAAATTTTGCAGGGGGCGGTCTACTGCGGTTCGGTCACGCTCACGTTCTGACAGTCCACCGGACTGTCATTCATTCCGCTCGCGCCGCTTCGCTACGTCCTCGACGCCCCGAAAACAGACAAATTTTAGAGCATAAAAAATCAACCGGTAGGGGAGTGCCTTGGTGCTCCCGAAAATGAACGTTTATCGTTCGTAAAAACGGGCGATTCATGAATCGCCCCTACAACAAAATTTCAAATCACCTCGTAGGGGCGACCATCGGTCGTCCGTTTTTGCGAAAGAAAAAGCCCCGCAAAAGCGGGGCAGGAGTTTATTGCATTTCGTTTTCCAAATAGTTTAACAAAGCTTGTCCTTCTTCGCACAAAGATAATGCTTGAAATGCCGTTTTAATGTTTACATCCGGATATTCAAATTCTGCGCTCCAATCCGCTTCTTGGGTACGGTCTAAAAAACGTAACACCATAATTTTACCCAAAACGGCTTTTGCATAAATATCGGTATCGGTACAATCCTCAATGACCGTTTCGTAATGGCGTAAGGAGTTTTCAATCAATTCTTCAAAATAATCGCTACTTGGGTTTTCTGCTTGGCTTTCGTCAAAGGCAAGCTGATATTCGGCATTTGCCAACCATTCCACGTAGGGATAATTTTGCGGATATGCTAAAAATGCTTCCTTCGCCCACCAATAACTGCCACTGTGGTCTTGCCCGTTCCTGTGTTTTTTGAGTGCCGCATCGTATCTTTTTCTTGTCTTGTCATCGTCCGACTCTGTGATTCCCAACAATTCATCTGCGCTGACACCAAAAAGTTTTGCAAGCGGAGCAATCAGAGTAATGTCGGGATTTGACACACCGCATTCCCATTTAGAAACCGCTTGATAGGAAACGCAAAGATAGTCGGCAAGCTTTTCTTGTGTTAGGTCATTCTTTTTGCGTAATGTTTTAATTCTTTCACCAATGGTCATAATTTTACCTCACAAAAATGATTGAATCCGGATTCTGACTTTATTATATCACACTGAATCCGTCAATACAATAACTTGTTTTTCGAAATGCGATGCAACCTGCGGTTGAGTTTGGAAAATAAAAGATAATCGAAAATAAAATTTCTGTATGTCATCCTGAGCTTGTCGAACTTTTTCTGAGCGAGGAGCGAGGAAAAAGCGCAAAACGCTAAAGCGGTTTGCGGGATCTCGTAACGAGTCTCGGTGGCTTGCCGAGGGGATGTAACATTTGCTGTAGTAAGCCACTCAAATTCGTTAGGAGATCCCTGCGGCGCATTAGCGCCTTGGTTTTGTATCGCTATTCGCTCAACAAAACTTCGACTACAAAATCGCACGCGATTTTTTCGCTCAGGATGACATGCTGACAGTGTCTTTGATTATAATTTTTTTGTTATCTTAATTTTGCATTAACAAAAAACTCAAAAAATGAAAAAAATCTTTCAATCCTCTTGCAAAGGGGATTTTTTTATGTTATACTATATGTAATAAAATATATCTTATCAAGAGTAACGTAGTGACAGGCACGATGATGTTACAGCAACCTGCCGAGAGGTAAGGTGCTAAATCCTGTTAGATGAGAGCCAAATGCTCCGTCTTGGCGGAGTTTTTTTGTTGTCAAAAAGAGATATGTTTTAGAAAACAAACATATTGAAGGAGTTAAGAAAATGAGTGAGAAGTTGAACAAGAAATTATTTACAAGTGAATCTGTTACCGAGGGACATCCCGACAAAATCAGTGATAAGATTTCGGATGCTGTCCTTGACGAAATGCTGAGACAAGACCCTATGTCTCGCGTAGCGTGCGAAACATTCTGCACCACCGGTCTTGTTTGTGTAATGGGTGAAGTTACCACCCGTGCCGATGTTGACGTACAAAGAATTGTACGCGAAACTGTTCGTGAGATCGGCTACGACCGCGCAAAATACGGTTTTGACTGCGATAGCTGTGCGGTTATTATCTCTCTGCACGCACAATCCCCCGACATTGCAATGGGTGTTGACAAATCTTTTGAAGCAAAGAACGGCGAAGCCGACGAATTTGATCTCGGTGCGGGCGACCAAGGCTTGATGTTTGGTTACGCTTGCAACGAGACTCCCGAGCTAATGCCGCTTCCTATTTCTCTTTCGCACAAGCTGGCGCTTCGCCTGACCGAGGTGCGCAAGAACGGTACGCTCAAATATCTGCGTCCCGACGGCAAAACACAGGTTACCGTTGAATACGACGAGAACGGCAAGCCCGTTCGCGTTGATACCGTTGTCATTTCCTCGCAACACAGCGATCAAATCACCACCGAACAAATCCGCGAGGATATCAAGCGCGAGGTTATTCTGCCTATCATTCCCGAAGGTATGATGGATGATGCTACCAAGATCTATATCAATCCCACCGGTCGTTTTGTTGTAGGCGGCCCTGCAGGTGACACGGGTCTTACCGGTCGTAAGATCATTGTTGACACCTACGGTGGATACGCACGTCACGGCGGCGGTGCATTCTCGGGCAAGGACCCCACAAAGGTTGACCGTTCCGCTTGCTATGCGGCTCGTTACATTGCCAAGAACATCGTTAAAGCAGGCCTTGCCGACAAGTGCGAGGTTCAAGTTGCATACGCTATCGGTGTAGCAAAGCCGGTATCTGTTCTGATCGATACCTTTGGTACTGCTCGCGTTGACGAAGCTTTGATTGAAGCAAAGGCGGCTGAGTTGGTTGACCTTCGTCCTGCGGCAATCATTAAGAGATTCGATTTGCGTCGCCCCATCTACTGTCAAGTAGCCGCTTACGGTCACATGGGTAGAGAGGATCTCGATATCCCATGGGAAAAGTGCGACCTCGTTGATGATCTCAAAACACTTTTGAAATAAATCGGTTTAAGGTAAACTATCTTAAGCCTTCCTCCGGGAGGAAGGGGGACCGCGATAGCGGTGCCGAAGGTGTCGATCATTACAGATACGGGGCGGGCAACGCCGATAGCGTATGCAACCTGAACCTCGCACTTGTCGGCAAGGCCTGCTTTTACGATGTTCTTGGCAATGTAACGAGCCGCATAGCAAGCGGAACGGTCAACCTTTG
>JAFYRH010000229.1 GCA_017559555.1 Clostridia bacterium | reverse complement strand
TTTGGAACGTGACGAAAAGCTTGGCGGTATTTTGCAACAATGCATTCACAACGGCTTTGGTCTGCACCGCTTTGGCGAAGAGCTGACAGGTCCCGAATATGCTTGGCGTTACGAAAAAGAAGTTCTTGCAAAGAACATTCCCTTCCTTCTTGGCACAATGGTTCTTGACATCACTCCCGACCGCGTAGTAACTGCTACCAACAAAGAGAACGGTGTATTCCAACTCAAGGCAAAAGCCGTCATTTTGGCAATGGGGTGCCGTGAGCGCGCGCGCGGTGCACTCAACATTGCAGGAACACGCCCCGCAGGCATTTACAGCGCAGGTACGGCACAAAAGTACGTTAACCTCAAAGGCTACCTCCCTGGCAAAGAAGTTGTTATTCTCGGCTCTGGCGATATCGGACTCATTATGGCGCGCCGTATGACATTGGAGGGCGCAAAGGTTCATGCCGTTTGCGAACTGATGCCCTACTCCGGCGGACTTGCCCGTAACATTGAGCAATGTCTCAATGACTTCAACATTCCCCTCAAACTCAGCCACACCGTAGTCGAAATCCACGGTCGTGAAAGACTTACGGGTGTTACCATTGCACAGGTAGATGAACGTCGCCGTCCCATTCCCGAAACGCGCGAGTACATCCCTTGCGATACGCTTTTACTCTCTGTAGGTCTCATCCCCGAAAACGAGCTTTCCAAAACCGCTGACGTTACTCTTGACCGCGTAACCAACGGTGCTGTGGTAGACCAAGACAGACAAACCGCTACCGAGGGCATCTTCGCTTGCGGAAACGTACTCCACGTGCACGACCTTGTTGACTTTGTTTCCGAAGAAGCCGAGGTTGCAGGTAAGAGCGCGGCAGCATATATTCTTGGCAAAAACGAAAAGAAAATCCACATTCCCCTCTCTACCGACGGCAAGGTTCGATACACCGTTCCGCAGGTCATCACTGCCGAAAAGGACGTTACCGTTTACTTCCGCGTAGCCGACGTTTATCGCAACGTAACCTTGCGCGTATTTGACGGTGAGCGCGTAGTTGCACAAAAGAAAAAGAGCCGTATGGCTCCCGGCGAGATGGAAAGCATCACGCTAAAAGCATCTGCATTTGCCGATGCAAAAGATTTGAAATTTGTTTTGGAGGTGCGCTGATATGAAAAGAGAATTGACCTGCATTGTATGCCCAATCGGCTGTCAACTGTCAGTAACCCTTGAAAACGGCATTGTTACCGAAGTTACCGGCAACACCTGCCCTCGCGGTAAGCAATATGCTATTGACGAATGCACAAATCCCGTGCGCACCATCACCACCACCGCTCGCACCTCAAACGGCGGTGTCATCCCGGTCAAAACCGCAGCCCCTATTCCCAAGGAATTGATGTTTGACTGCATGAAAGAAATCGACCGTTCGGTTGTAACTCTTCCTGCAAAAATCGGTGACGTGGTCATCGAAAACCTGCTCGGCACGGGCGTTGACGTGGTTGTTACCGCGAATATGAAATAAACTAAAAAAGGAAGCCGTTCGTATGAACGACTTCCTTTTTGTTTTAATTCTTTCTCCAGCTGCCTGCCGAGAAGAACAACAGAATCGGGAAAATTTCAAGTCTGCCTGCCAGCATATCGAATATGAGGACAAACTTGGAAAGAACGCTGAAATTCCCAAAATTCATCATAGGTCCAACAGCTTCAAAACCGGGACCGATATTGTTAAAGCACGCGAGCACTGCCGAAAAGTTGGTTCCAATAGAGAAACCGTCAAAACAAATGATAGCAAAGCTCACAAACAAAATCAGCACGTATGCAGAAAGATATCCGTTAACGCCCGACATAACTTTTTCATCTACCGCACGACCGTTAACACGAACGACTTCCACTCTGTTGGGGAGAACCATTTGACGAATGTTACGGCGCAATCCCTTAAACAAAAGAAGGATGCGTGCGCATTTCATGCCACCGCAGGTGCTGCCTGCGCAGGCTCCTGTAATCATCAAAATGGTCAGAATTCCTTTGGAGAAGGTCGGCCACAAATCAAAATCGACGGTGGAATATCCCGTTGTGGAAATGATACTTGCAACTTGGAAAGCCGCGTGGCGAAGTCCCTCGCCTAAGGTGTCGTACATACCTGCAATGTTCCAAGTAATCAGCAAAATGCTTGCCGCAACAATACAGAAGTACAGACGCAATTCTTCGTCCCTGATAACCGAGCGGAATTGGCGCAAAAGGATGAGATAATAGCAGCTGAAGTTGACACCGAACAACAGCATAAACACCGTGGTGACGTTTTGAATGTAAGGACTGTAACTGCCAAGACTATCGCCCTTAACGCCAAAGCCACCCGTGCCTGCCGTGCCAAACATGGTGCACAAGGCTTCAAACCAATTCATGTCGCCCAGCATCAAAAAAGCAAAATTGAGAACGCTGAGCACCATATACGTGCAATAAAGGTAAATTGCCGTTTGACGAAGTTTGGGGACAAGCTTGCCTACCTCGGGACCCGGGCTTTCCGCACGGAAAAGGTGCATAGTAAAGCCCTCGTTCTTTTTGTTCCCCGGAGAGAGTGCCAAAAGGAAAACAAGTACCCCCATGCCGCCTACCCAGTGGCTAAAGCTACGCCAATAAAGCATGCCGCGTGAAAGTGCCTCGACGTCTCCCAAAATAGAGGCGCCCGTAGTGGTAAAACCGGAAACGATTTCGAACAGCGAATCGATAAAACGCGGAATTTCGCCCGAAATCACAAAGGGCAACGAGCCGATAAGACTCATTAAAATCCAGCTTGCCGCCGTGCAAACAAAGCCTTCTCTTGCCGTTAGGCGATTGGCATTGTTGCGTGAAAGAAGTTTAAATGCAATATATAGGGCTACCGCAATGCCGATGGTTATTGCAAAACCCAAAACCGCTTTTGCTTGACTGTCGTAAATGCTAATGGCAAGAGCCGGCAGCATAAACACAGCCTCTGCTATGCAGATAAGAGATAAAAAGCGGCACATTATTTTATAATTCATAAACCGCTCCTATTATGCAAAAATGTCGTTGAGCTCAAGTATGGTATTTTCACCGTTGACAACCACAACTACGTTATCTCCCTCGCGGAAGCAATCGTCGCCACCGGGAATAATAATATCGTTACCGCGTGCGATACAAACGATGCGAACGTTCTCTTTGAACTTGATTTTGCGCAAAGGTTCCTCACAATGGAAGGTATCGGGATCAACCAAAAATTCGATTGCCTCAGCTTGTCCGTCTGCCACATGGTGAACGGCAACAGCGGCACCGTCACGGTTCTTCATAGCGCGCACATAGCGAACAATGGTGTTACAGCAAAGCTTGCCGGGAGAAACCACACTACCGATGGAAAGTTGATCGATGAACGAGGAGTTATCGAGTCTGCCGAGTCGGGTAACGACCTGCGGCACACCAAGGCTCTCGGCATACAGAGAAACAATAACGTTTTGCTCGTCGCTATCGGTCAGGGAAAGAAGCGCATCTGCTTCTGCAAGGCCTTCTTTTTCCAAAAACGTCAGGTTGACGTCATCACCGTGAACCACAGCTGCGCGAGGCAAAAGCTCGCTCAATTCCAAGCAACGTTGAACGTCGCGTTCAAAAATGGTAATGTCGATGGAACGGCTGTTTTTGAGCTTTTTAGCAAGATAGTAAGACATTGCCCCACCACCAACAACCATTACACGGCGCGCCTTGTGTGTAACAATGCCAAGGCTCTTGAGCATAATGGCAAGATCGTCGGGAGCCGCAGTAACAAAGATGCGGTCACCCTCTTGCAAAACGAATTTGCCGTCGGGGATAATGGACTTTCCGTCACGCAAAACAACGCAAACCAATACTCTGGTGCGCACAATAGAATCCAGGTTAGCCAATGCTACGTTGCAAAGACGGCTTCCCTCTTCTACACGCAATTCTGCTAATTCGGCACGGCCTCCCATAAATGCCTCACGCGTCAAAAAACCGGGATATTTGATCAATCTCTCGATTTCGGTTGCGGCATCCTGCTCGGGGTTAAAGGTCAAGGAAATACCAAACGCATCGCGCATAGCATATGCTTGCTCCAAATATTCGGGGTCACGAATGCGTGCAATGGTGTGGATGCGCGGATTGAGGGTGCGAGCGGTCATGCAACAAAGCAGATTGAGCTCGTCACTACCCGTGCAAGCAATGAGAAGCTTACACTTTTTAACACCTGCGCGTTGAAGCGCCTCCATAGAAGCGCAGTTGCCCTGTACTGCCATTACGTCGTAACGGTTGATGCCGCTCTCGAGCACTTTGGAATTAGAATCCATAATTGTCAAGTCGTAGCCTGCCTCACCAAGCGCACGCGCTAAGGTTTCGCCAATGTCGCCACAACCGCATATCAAAATTTTCATTGTCATAATCTCCTTTCAAAAGGGATCTTGCATAATCAAAAGGATTTCTTTTATTTTAGCGCAGATACTCTACTGCCGAAAGCGCGGCAATTGTGCCATCGGAAACAGCCGTTGTCAACTGTCGCACATTCTTGCGGCAAGCATCTCCTGCGGCAAAAATGCCGGGACAGGAGGTTCTGCATTCGTTATCTGTTAGGAAGTATCCATCTTCATCGAGGTCTACGAGATTAGCAAAAGCCGCATTTTGTGGTAATTGACCAATCGCCTCAAACAGTGCCGACACGGGCAGATATTCTACCGAACCGGTTACAACATTACGCAGGGTAAGAGATTGCAATTGTTCACTTCCCTCAAGCTCTTCAATGACGGTCTCACCAATAAATTCAATATTTTCTTTTGCCTGCATCTGCTCGGCAAGATTCTTTTCTGCTCGCAACTGATTGCGACGGTGAATAAGATAGACGCGAGAGCAGTATTCGGAAAGCACCAATGCATCTTGTACGGCAGTATTTCCACCGCCTACAACTGCAACTTCCTTTTTGCGAAAGAACATTCCGTCACAGGTAGCGCAGAAGGAAACGCCGCGACCAATGAGTGCATCCTCCCCATCAAGACCCAACTTGCGGTGCTTGAGGCCCGTAGCAAGAATGACTGCAAGAGCGGTATAGTTCTCACTTCCTGCTATAAGAGAAAATTCATTTTCTACTTTTTCAACTTTCGCAACCGCGGCATAAACGATTGCAACACCCAATGCCGTAATTTGTTGGGTGAGCCCGTCGGCAAAGGTGTAACCGTCCACATCCGGGAGTGCGGGATAATTTTCAATTTTTCTCGTTGGCAAAATTTGTCCGCCAAGCATTTCTCCTTCAAAAAGGATAACGCTTTTGCCGGCTCTTGCCGCATAAAGAGCGGCTGTCATTCCGGCAGGACCACCGCCAACAATGGCAATATCGTATTTCATATTTACCTCTTTTTTTATTTGACACGCATCGCCTTGATGCGCTCGGCATTGGGCGTTACCACGCACGACCAATTGGTGTGGTAGATAACCAGACCCGGTTTGCCGCCTGCAGGCTTTTTGACGTTGCGTACAAGGGTGTAATCCACCTCAACGTTCTCACCCTCCGCCCCCTTGGAATAGAAAGCGGCAATTTCTGCGGCTTCGGTAAAGTTCTCGGCAGGTGGATCATCCCCGTTTGTCAGCATGACCGTATGAGAACCCGGCATGCCCTTAACGTGGAACCAAAAGTCGTTTTTACCTGCTACCTTGTGAGTGATATATTCGTTTTGCAAATTGTTCTTGCCGCAAAGCACGCGATATCCACCCGAGGTGCGGAATTCGGCAACCGTGGGAGTTGGCATCTTTTTGGCAAGCGCATAATTCTTCATACGGGATGCATAACCCGAGCGGTAAAGCTCCTCGCGAATTTCTGCGAGATCTGCCGCGGTTTCGGCATGCGTCAAAGCATCAAAGACCGTGTCGATATAACGAAGTTCTGCTTCGCCAATTTCAATCTGCTTGGAAAGCTCCACGCGAGCGGTCTTGGATTTGTTATACTTTTTGTAATAGACCTGCGCGTTTGCCGAGGGAGAAAGTCTGTTGTTAAGAGCCACCGTGCAGATGCCAAAGGTGCCGTCCTCACGGTAGTCGCTGTAATCGGTAAGGGTTGCTTCGCTCATTCCGCGAGAAAGCATATAAAGGTTGCCCGTAATGAGGTCGGCATATTTTTTGTATTCCTCTCCCCTCTCACAATCGGCAAGCTCACCGCGTTGGAGCTCTATCTTTTTACGCAAACGGGCGTCGGCATTGGTCAAAATACGCAAAATGTCTGCCGCGCGTTGGCGAATGTGGTTTTCTCTATCTCTTGTGTGGAAGAAATCATCGAGCATTTGTCCCCCGCTTGTGTAAGGACGCATTTCAAAATCCGCACCGTAATGGCGGAGCTCACAGAATGCGTACTCCACGGGCTTTGTGCCCGAGAGAATCATAGTTGGTGTGTAGTTCGATGAGCGAACCATTTCGATGATGCTTGAAAAGTTCTCCCAAAGCTTATCTACACGGCAAAAAGTGACGGGCGTATCGGTCTCTCCCGATGTACGCCAAACGATCTCTCGTGCAACAGCCGCGGAAATACCAAGAAAAGCGGTGCTGATCCACTTATCGGCAGGACGTTCGGGAGAAGCGGCTTTCCACATCGCCCAAAAGGATTCGCTTGTAACATCAAGCGGATTGGTCTTTTCTTGCGGTGGGGGGAGCTCATATGTCATACCCGGCAAAACCTGACGGAGTGCCGAGGTGGAAAAATCAACGGGATGCAAAACCGCCATCACACGACGGTCGTCATTCAGGAGCATCAAGTTACTATACTTGCCCATAATCTCGCAAACGAGATAACGGTGGCAATCAAAGCCCATTTCGTCTCGCGTTTCAAACTCCAGCGTTACCACACGCTCAAAGCCCTCTTGACGAATATCCGAAAGCTTTGCACCCTGCAAATGCTTGCGCAAAAGCATGCAAAGCATAGGGGGCGTGGCAGGGTTTTCTTTTTGCTCGTTGGTAAAACCAAATCGGGGATTGGATGAACCTGCATTGATGAGCAATCGCTTTCCGCCCTCAAGACTACGCATCTGCAAAACGATTTCGTCGCGCTCGGGTTGAAAAACCTTTTCGATTCTTGCACCAAGTGCTACCGACTTGACTTCGGCTATCATACACGCAAGCATTCCTGCATCAAATGCCATTCTCTCGCCCCCCTTCTTAAAAATTCTTTATAAAATATTATAACATATTATTGCAATTTTTACAAGTAGGTGTTATAATAATTTTAGAAAAGCTTAGAAAGGACTGTTTTAGAACCATGAACAGAACTGTAATTGGCATTGACGTAGGCGGTACCACAACCAAAATCGTTGGTTTTAGCCAAAAGAAAAACGGTGAACCGGAACTCATCGCTCCCCAATTTGTGCGCGCGACCGACCCCTTGACCTCGATTTATGGCGCGTTTGGTAAATTCACCGCAGAAAATAATCTTACCCTTTCGGACATCGACCGCATTATGATGACGGGTGCCGGCTCGGTTTATGTAAAGGAATCCATTTACAACCTCCCCTGCTCTCCCGTTCCCGAATTTACAAGCAGCGGCGTGGGCGGACTCTACCTCTCCGGTCTTAAAGAGGCCATTGTTGTCAGCATGGGGACAGGAACTGCCATTAACCACGCAAAACGCGTGGGAGACGGTCACGAGATCAAATATCTCGGTGGCACCGGCGTTGGCGGTGGAACCTTGATTGGACTCTCGCGTAAACTCATTGGTGTGGACACCATCGAGCACATTGAAAAACTTGCGGCTGACGGAGACCTCGGCAACATCGATTTGCGCATCAAAGATATCGCGCAAAATCGCTCCTACCACGGCATTAACGAAAACCTCACCGCCGCAAACTTTGGTAAGGTTTCGGATATGGCAACCAATGCCGACCTCGCACTCGGCATCTCCAATCTCGTTGCCGAAACCATTGCTATGATGTCCATTTTTGCAGCACGTAGCTACAATATCCGTGATATCGTACTCATCGGTAACTTGACAACCATCGAACCTATTCGCAACGTTTTCGAGTCTCTTGGCGAAAGTTTTGACGTTCACTTCGTCATCCCCGAAAACGCTCAATTCGGGACTGTTATTGGAGCCGCACTTCATAAAGAATAAAGGATTGTGGGGGGAACTTCTTGAGAGAAGTTTCC
>JAFYRH010000228.1 GCA_017559555.1 Clostridia bacterium | reverse complement strand
TATAGCAAAAAACTTGACATTTTTGCTTTTTCGTGGTATACTATAATGTAATGTTGTGAAATTCGCCCGTGTGGTAGAAAGGAGACGCAAATGGTAAACGAGAATCAAAAAAACGGTCGTTATCCGCATCTGAGTGGCATCAATACACCCGCTGACCTCAAAAATATGCCCTGTGATAATATAAAATCTCTTTGTTCCGAAATTCGTGAATTCCTCATCGAATGCGTGCTGGAAAACGGCGGACACTTGGCATCCAATCTCGGTGCTGTTGAAGCAACGATTGCCATTCATCGCGTCTTTTCTTCTCCTCACGACCATATTATTTTCGACGTCGGACACCAAAGCTATACACATAAACTGATTACGGGTCGACGCGAAGAATTTGATACTCTTCGCCACGGAGGTGGCATTAGCGGTTTCCCCAAACGAGACGAGAGCGAGCACGATGCCTTTGGAACAGGGCATAGTTCTACCTCTCTTTCTGCCGCCCTCGGTTTTGCAGAGGCAGATCGCCTGAGCGGTTCGGATGCATATACCGTTTGCGTTTTTGGCGACGGTGCTTTTACGGGCGGAATGATCCACGAAGCACTCAATAATTGCCGCCGCGATTTGCGCCTTGTAATGATCCTCAACGATAATGAAGTAACCAACACCGCCAAAATGGAAAGTTTCTGCCAAGCAATTGGTATTGATTACTACGGACCCGTTGACGGCAACGACGAATTTGCAACAGAAGCACTTTTGCAAAAGGCAAAGGAAAGCAAAAAGTGTTGTCTTGTGCATTTGCATACCCAAAAAGGAAAGGGATATGTGCCTGCCGAAGAAAATCCCGACCGTTATCACGCGGTGCATCCCGCATTTGCAGTTTGTTCAAGCGGAAACAGTTTTTCCGAAGAAATGGGCTCTTATCTGACCGAGTTTGCAAAAAAAGACGAGAAGATTTGCGCAATGACTGCCGCAATGACATCGGGAACGGGACTTTCTTCTTTTCAAAGTACGCATCCCGAACGCTTTTTTGATGTCGGCATTGCAGAACCTCACGCAGTTACATTTGCCGCAGGTCTTGCCGCAGGCGGATACCGTCCCGTAGTAGCCATTTATTCCAGCTTTTTGCAAAGAGCTTACGATAACATCATTCACGACGTGGCTCTGCAAAATTTGCCCGTTGTATTCTGCATCGATAGAGCAGGACTCAATTCTGCTGACGGTGCAACACACCACGGTATTTTTGACGTTGCATTCCTTTCTCAAATTCCCAACGTTAGTATTTATACGCCCGTAACAAATGAGGCGCTTCGCTCTGTAATGGACGAGGCCTTGCAATCGGCAACACCTGCTGCCATTCGTTATCCCAACGGATGCGAGGATGCCGCAATTGTACAAGCTTTCTATTCGCAATCCGCAAACGTTTTCGGGCGCGTACGCGCTGACTATGCCGAGAATGATGCACAAAATCTTGACGCGGTCATCGTTACACACGGTAGAATTGTTACCGAGGCTATCAAGGCAAAAGAAGTGTTGAAAGAGCGGGGCAAAAACGTTGGTGTTCTGCTTCTCGAGCAAATCAAACCTTACGACAAAATTGCCGAGGCGGTTGCACATTTGCTCCCCGAGCAAGCCTCTCGCGTTCTGTTCCTTGAGGAAGAGATTCGCACGGGTGGTATGGGAATGAATCTCTCATCGGCTCTTTCGGTTCATGAAGTGATGAAAAACAAAACGGTTACCATCAAAGCTTTGGGTGATCATTTTGCCATTCAAACACAAAATGAACCCATTTGGAAGAGTTTTGGGCTTGATTGCGATAGCATCGTATGTGATATTTTGTGTTGATGGCATCAAAAAGAAAAAATATTCACAAAAAAATCAAAAATTTATAATTGACAATCCTTTGATTATGTGATATAATTTAATTGTAAATGAATTTTGCAAAATTCAGGAGGATTATTATGAAATTGCATTTTTTAGATGAATATATTCCCGGAACCAAACTCAAAAAGGCAGAAATGGAGAACCTGACCGGTCTTGCATTTCTCAAAAAGGTATTCTTTGTAAGTGAAGGCGTAATGCTGACACAAATTCGCGATATTTCCGGCATCGACAGTTCCACACTGCAAAACTGGACAAAGCGCGGTTGGGTAGCAAACGCAAGACTCAAAAAGTACAATATGGATCAAGTTGCGCACATTCTCATCATCAATATGCTGCGCTCCTGCATGCAACTTGAGCACATTGCATTTTTGATTCAATACATCAACGGTGACGTTGAAGATACAAGCGACGATATTATTACTGATTCTCAACTTTACGACTATATTTGCCGTATTTTGGAACACATCATCAACACCGGTGATTGTTCTCTCGAAGAGATCGCAAGCTATGTTGCTACAATTACCGAAGACTATGTTGAGCCTTTCGCCGGCGCACGTGAGCGTCTGAACCGTGCACTTGAAGTTATCGTAGTTACTTACTATTCCGCACTTCTCAAGCGCCGTGCAACCGCGTTGCTCGAGAACCTTGGAGCATAAACAGAAAACAAAAGACCCTTCCGCACGGAAGGGCCTTTTTTGTACAAAAAATCCCTCCCCGAAAATCGGGAAGGGATTTGAAAGAAATATCTTATTTCTTGAGGTTCGCTTCAAGGGCTGCGAGTTCTTCGTAAAGCTCTGCAGGAACGCGATCGCCAACTTGCTTGTAGAATGCCTTGATAGCTTCTACGTCTTCGAGCCAGCTTTCGGTATCGATGGTGAGGAGCTCACGAATGGTATCGAGAGTAACATCCTCAAGACCTTCAATGTTGATATCCTCAGCCTTGGGAACAAAGCCGATAGGAGTTTCAACTGCGTCAACCTTACCGTCGCAACGGTCAAGGATCCACATAAGAACTCTCATGTTGTCACCGAATCCGGG
>JAFYRH010000227.1 GCA_017559555.1 Clostridia bacterium | reverse complement strand
GGCGGGAGCAAGCCACCCGCCCTACGGTCGCAATTTACCGTTTATCGTAAAAAATCACGCAATCACATTGTTGTAGGGGCGATTCACGAATCGCCCGTTTTTATTTGCAATATGTGTTCGTTCTCGGGATGCCGAGGACGTCATCCCCTACAAAAAAACACACTTGTAGGGGACGACCTCCCGGGCGTCCCGAAAAAATGAAAATGTTATTATTTTAAAGAGGGCTATGCCCTTTTCTTTTTTTGCCCAAAATTCTACCATTGGTAGAATGATTAGAAATTTATCGAATTACTCTTGACAAAAAGTGATTAGATGTGTATAATATCAGTGTGATCACACCGGAGCTTGATTTTATGAAATGGAGGAAAACCAATGACCGCATTAGAAATTGATAAGGCGATGTACGACATCGTTATGGAAAAATATAACGAATGCCAAAGCAGGCTTGATGCGGTACCAAATGAAAACAAAAACGAACGCAAGGCTTTGATTATTGAAAGAGAAATGTACGGATTGTGCAATCGCGCCGGTCTTATTGTATATGTTTTGGGCAAGCGCGAAGGTGTTCTTACTATGAGACGTCAATTCATCGGACAGATTCTTCACAAATATCCCAAGTTAAACGAAGTGTTTACGCAACTTGAAGAAGAAGAAAAAATGCGATTTATAGCAGCATTGCAAGCAGAAATTTTTATGCGTGATCAAATCGTTAATTCCTATTATACTGAATTTGAAGCCGCTAAAACCGCAGGAGATACAAAAATCATTCTTGAGTTTCAAATCAAGATCGGTGCTTGCGAAAATGTATTTAAAGCGTGGGAAGAATGGCGAAAAGAACATGGCATTTATCCCAATTTGATTGATAAAATGGAGGGCTAAAATGGAAACTTCAACATTTTTTCAAGATGCAGTTAAATTGATTAACGAAGAAACAAAAAAATTAGAATCTTTTTGTAATGAGTTAGACAAAGACCCCATTGCCAAAAAGAACAATATAGCTGAATACAAATGCGCCAAATATAGATATGCCGGTGCAACGGCAGTGTGGTGTATGTTTTTTCACTCTCACCGAGTTGCCGAGAAAAACGCCCAAAATCATTATCTGATTCCGCAAGTAAACGATATTTTTGTCGCTGTACCCGAATTTTTAGAGTTCTACGAAAACGCTCCCGATGATGAAAAGCGCGACTATGCCCTCTATTATGGTGTTCTTGCTTTTGCAAATGATGAGATTGCAAAGCTTGAACAAAAACTCACAAACGCATCCGACTGGGAAAAGGTTGAGCTTGAGGAACGCATCAGCGGTCTGCAATTTGCGAAAACGTGTCTTGACGAGGCATGGCAGAAACGAAAGGATGTGATTGTGTGAAAGAAAAGCTTGCACTCCTGAAGCTCCTCGCCGACGAAACACGTCTCGAAATCCTCAATATACTACTCAAAGAGGATTCCTACGTGGAGAAGATTGCCTGTGAGCTCTCCCTCACCCCTGCTACCATCTGCTATCACCTCAAAAAAATGGAGTCAGCAGGCGTAGTGAATTGCTCACGTTCGCAATTTTACATGATCTATTCCCTCAACCGCGACATTTTTGATAAGCCGCTTTTTGAACTAATCAAAAAGGAAGATCCCGTTGTAGATGCCGAAGAAAAATACAAGAAAGAGGTTCTCTCTCACTTTTTCAAATACGGTCGATTGACGCAAATTCCCACACAGCGCAAAAAGCGTGAAATTGTGTTGCAAGAAATTGCCAAAAGTTTTGAAGAAAACAGAAAATATGATGAAAAAGAGGTCAATGAGATCATTCACCGTTTTCATGAAGATCACTGCTTCGTTCGCCGCGAGATGATCGCTTGCGGCATTATGGCAAGAGAAAGAGAAACCTATTGGTTGGTGTAAATTATGACAACAAAAAGAATTATCGTTTCGCAAAAAATCAAGTCTTTCCGTTACGAAAACCGATTAACGCAAGAGCAATTTGCAACAAGCTTGGGCTTGTCACCGCAGGCCATTTCAAAATGGG
>JAFYRH010000226.1 GCA_017559555.1 Clostridia bacterium | reverse complement strand
CACATTTTTCGACATTTGGCAAGATTGATTTTTATATTTATCAAAAAAGAGAAAAAACAATTTCAAACCCATCATAAAAATCGGCAGAGGAAAAAATCCTCTGCCGAAAATGCTTATTGTTCATCGTCGAGCTTGAGCACTGCCATAAACGCCTCGGGAGAGACTTGAACAGAGCCGAGTTGACGCATCTTCTTTTTACCTTCTTTTTGCTTTTCAAGAAGCTTCTTTTTACGTGTAATGTCACCGCCGTAACACTTTGCAAGCACGTCTTTGCGCATTGCTTTAACGGTTTCGCGGGCGATGATCTTGGTGCCGATTGCTGCTTGAATCGGAACCTCAAAGAGCTGACGCGGAATGTTTTCCTTGAGCTTTTCGGCAAGCTTGCGTGCACGGCCGTAAGCCTTCTCTTCGTGTACGATAAAGGAGAGCGCATCTACTTGTTCGCCGTTGAGCAAGAAGTCAAGCTTTACAAGCTTACTCGGCTCATAACCGAGAAGCTCGTAGTCGAGGGATGCGTAACCGCGAGAACGGCTCTTGAGTGCGTCAAAGAAGTCATAAATGATTTCATTGAGCGGCAAATTGTAGTGGAGTTCTACACGGGTGGGGTCAAGGTATTTCATATCAATGAACACGCCGCGACGGTTTTGGCAAAGCTCCATCAAACCGCCAACGTAATCAACGGGGGTGATGATGTTTGCCTTAACAAGGGGCTCATACGCCACCTCAATGTTGTCGGGGGTGGGGAAGTTTGTGGGGTTGTCGATGCGAACTACGTCGCCGCCCTTGAGCTTGATTTCATAAATTACGCTGGGAGCGGTGGTGATGAGGTCGAGATTGAACTCGCGCTCAAGACGTTCCTCGATGATCTCCATGTGGAGCAATCCCAAGAATCCGCAACGGAAGCCGAATCCGAGAGCGATAGAGGTCTCTGGCTCAAAAATGAGCGCGGCATCGTTGAGTTGAAGCTTTTCAAGAGCATCACGCAAATCTCCGTAACGTGCACCGTCAGCAGGATAAATACCTGCATAAACCATCGGTTGAACAGCCTTAAAGCCGGGCAGGGGCTCGGCAGTGGGGGTTGCCGCCAATGTAACGGTATCACCAACGCGCGTGTCGCTAACGCTCTTGATAGAGGCGGTAAAGTAACCAACCTCACCTGCAGAGAGGCGTTCGCATTTAGAAAGTCCAAAGGGCTCCATCGTGCCAACTTCAACGATATCAAAAACAGCACCGGTGCTCATCAAGCGAATTTTATCACCTGCGGCAATAGAGCCGTCTACCACGCGAATGTTAACAACAACGCCAAGGTAGCTATCGTAGTAGGAGTCAAAAATGAGTGCCTTGAGCGGTGCATTTTCATCACCCTCGGGGGAGGGAACATCACGCACAACTGCTTCGAGAACATCTTCAATATTGAGACCTGTTTTTGCGGAAACTGCAGGGCAACCCTCTGCGGGAATGCCGATAACGTCCTCAATTTCGGCACGGCACTTATCAACGTCTGCCGAAGGCAGGTCGATTTTGTTGATAACGGGAATGATTTCAAGGTCTGCATCGACAGCAAGATAGGCGTTTGCCAACGTTTGCGCTTCAATGCCTTGTGTTGCGTCAACAACCAAGAGGGCACCGTCGCACGCATTGAGAGAACTCGAAACCTCGTAGTTAAAGTCAACGTGACCGGGGGTATCGATGAGGTTGAAGGTGTACGCCTCACCGTCTTTTGCATTGTATATCAATTTTACAGCGCGTGCTTTAATGGTAATGCCGCGCTCACGCTCCAGATCCATATTGTCAAGGATCTGTTCTTCCATATCGCGTTTTGCAACCGTTTGAGTGTGTTCCAAAATACGGTCGGCCAAGGTCGATTTGCCGTGGTCGATATGTG
>JAFYRH010000225.1 GCA_017559555.1 Clostridia bacterium | reverse complement strand
CACCTGTCTCGCTGCGGCTCGGTCACGCTCACGTTTTGACAGTCCACCGGACTGTCATTCATTTCGCTCGCGCCGCTCCGCTACCTCAAGGGGAAGGCTTTTTGGTTATGCGAATCGCTTTTGCATAGCAAAAGCCAGCGGTGGGTGGCCGCTGGCTAGTAATATTGGGCTTTTAGCCCTTGTGCATGCCGCCCGTTTGACGGGTGGTTAGATTATCTGAATCCTACGTGGCCTGCAACCTTATAGAGATTTTCGATTTCTTCTTGGCGTTTATCGCAAAGCAACTTCATACCCTCGAGTTGTTCGGGAGTAAAGCCGTCGAGATCGCCTTCTTCAAGCTTATTCTTATACATACGGTCTGCAATCAATGCAAAGTGGATATCAACGGGACGAATCAAACCGTTAAGCTCGCACATAACAACGTTGCTCTTGCCCTCTGCTAAAAGTTCAACAGCTCTAACCGCCATGTGGGCTGCCGTTGCACGGTCACGCATGGTGGGTCTGCCACCGCGAACAACGTGCGAGAAGCGTGCGAATTTTGTCTCAACACCGGTTTGTGCTTGAATCCTCTTTGCCAATCCTTCGGCATAGTGAGAACCGTCGGGATTCACTACACCCTCGGAAACAACAACAATCATACCTCTCTTGCCCAAGTCGCGCAGAGTTGCAATCTTCTTGATAGCTGCTTCCTCATCAAAAGGAACTTCGGGGATCGCTACCGCTACCGCACTGCTGGCGATTGCCGCATAGAGTGCGATTTGTCCGCAATTGCGGCCCATAACCTCAACAACGTTGAGACGTGCGTGAGATTCGCAGGTGTCTTTGAGATTGTCGATCATACGCAGGGTGGTGTTTGTGGAAGTATCCAAACCGATGGTATAATCGGTTGCGGTGATGTCGTTATCAATGGTGCCGGGAATACCAATGGAGGGAATGCCGTGCTTGGTCATTGCAGTAGCACCACGGAAGGTTCCGTCGCCACCGATGCAGATGAGCGCGTCAATACCTTCTCTCTTACAGGTTTCAACAGCTTGCAGTTGTACTTCTTTCTCCTTAAATTCGGGCAAACGGCTGGAGTAGAGACGTGTACCGCCAACAGTCATAGCGCCACGAAGCATTTCACGGGTCAGAGGAACGATATCTCCATTAACAAGGCCTGCATAGCCGCCCATAATGCCAACAACCTCAATACCCATTTCGGTTGCGCGGTTAAACACTGCTTTTACGCACGCGTTCATACCGGGAGCGTCGCCGCCGGATGTAAGAACGCCAATCTTTTTAAATGCCATAAGTCATCCTTTCTTCCCGCTTACGCGGGAATTGAAAACAGTTAAAATCACAATTACCTATATTGTAATATATTATTCGCAAAAAATCAAGACGTTATACGAAATTTTTGGCAGGATTTGTTAATTTTTTGTCGTTTTTGGGGGGCGATCTTTCTTCGTTTTGCGAAACACCTTGACAGAAAATACAAATTAAGGTATAATGAAAATAGAAAATTATGCGCTCGCGCGGAAAGGAGAAAGTATGACCGTAAATTGGAACAAAATTAGGTCTGTGCTCAAAGAAGCAATTTTGAATATTGACCCCATTCTGTTTGCTTGCGCTACGCTCCTTTCGATTATCAGCATCGTTACCGTTTGGGGCGCTGTGGATAACTTTGGTATGTCAAAATTGCGTATGCAGGTGTTTATTTTCATTCTTGGCATTTTTGTTACCGTGTTTGTGGCGTTCTTTGATTTCCGCACAATCGTAGACAAGCTTTGGCTTTATATGCTGGTGGGTTCGGTTGGACTTTTGATACTCACACTCGTGCTCGGTAGCTCGGGCGAAAACATGGAAACAGCCAACAAAAGCTGGCTCAAAATCCCCGGAACGGGGCTTATGATTCAGCCCTCGGAATTTGTCAAATTCACTTTTATTTGCACGTTTTCGCGCCACCTGTTTGAGGTTCGTCGCGAAATCAACAAGCCAAAAAACGTACTTCTCCTTGCAGGACACGCCCTCTTGATGGTTGGTCCCATTCTCGCCTCGGGAGACTTGGGCGTTGCTCTTGTTTACCTTGCTATGATTGCCTTGATGCTCTTTTGCGCAGGTCTGCACCCCCTCTATTTTGCAGGCTTGGCGGTGGTTGTGGCTCTGCTCTCCCCCTTCCTTTGGGATATGCTTGCCACCTATCAGCAACAACGCATCATTATTGGCTTTAACCCCGATGCTTACCCCGATTCCAAATACAGCTGGCAACCACTCCTCAGTAAACAAGCCATTGCCGCAGGCGGACTTGTTGGCAAAGGTGTGCTCGGCGGCGAACACTACGAAATTCTTGCCGCATCACACACCGACTTTATTTTTGCTACTATTTGCGAAAAATTCGGCTTTATTGGCGGCTTTTTGGTAGTTGCCATTCTTGTGGTGATGGTCGTTCGCATCTTTATGCTCGCGCGCTTTGCAAGCCACTCCGATTACGGCGGACTCATCTGTGTCGGTGTCGGCAGCGTCCTCGCCGTGCAGATCCTCTTAAACCTCGGTATGTGCTTGGGGCTCCTCCCCGTTATCGGCATTACCCTCCCCTTCCTCTCCTGCGGCGGCTCCTCTATGCTTGCCGTCTTTATAATGATGGGACTTTTACATAACGTCTACAGCCACTCCCACGCCGTTCGCGTGGCTCACAAGAGTGACACATTCGATATCGACAGCTCTTTATTATAGAGTTTTGGAATGAATACGGGGAAACCTTTTTTGCAAAAAGAGGTTTCCCCGTACCCCTTCCAAAAAACTCTCTAACAAAAAAACAGTCAATAACTTTCCAAAACCCGAATAGACAGATGCCCTCTTGTAATTTGTCGCTTTTTATGGTATAATAAATTTATAAGCAATTCGATACATCGATTTACATCACAAGGAGAAACTTATGGCAATTAACAATTGGTATAAAGATAAAGTGTTCTACCAAATTTGGCCGCGCTCGTTTAAAGACGGCAACGGTGACGGCATGGGAGATTTGTATGGCGTGTATGAAAAACTCGACTACATCAAGTCTCTTGGCTGCGACGGCATTTGGTTCTCTCCCCTCTATCCCTCCCCCGGAGTGGATTGCGGTTACGATATTTCGGACTACTACAACATTGCCGAAGAATTTGGCGGTATGGATGCCTTCCGTAAGGTTCTTGACGGCGCGCACGAACGCGGCATGAAGGTCATTATGGACCTTGTTGTCAACCACACGAGCGACCAACACGAGTGGTTCCAAAAGAGCCGTCAACGCATCGACCCATACACCGATTATTACATCTGGCGTCCTGCCAAAAAGAACGGCAAGCTACCCAACAACTGGGATTCCCTTTTTGAAGGCAAGGCTTGGGCTTGGGATGAGGTCAGACAAGAATATTATATGCATCTGTTTGCCATTCAGCAAGCAGATCTCAATATGGACAATCCTCTTGTTCGCGAAGAAGTCAAAAATATTCTTCGCTTTTGGCTCGATATGGGCGTTGACGGCTTCCGCGAGGACGTTATCACGTTCATCTCCAAAAAGGACGGTCTTCCCGATGACTATATTATGCCTGCCTCCAAGGGATTCCTTTATTTCAATCACGGTCCGCATCTGCACGAGTATCTCGAAGAATTCAAGAGAGACGTATTCTCAAAATACGATTGCATGATCTTGGCGGAAGCCCCTATGGTTACCCCTAAAAAGGCGCTCGAATACATCACAGAGGACAACAACCCCGTTCTTGATATGATGATTCAGTTCTCTACACAAGAGGCAGACTGTCTCTTTACCGATTTCAATCACGTTCCTTTCAATTTGAGAAAATTGAAGAGAGCCTTTTCGAAATGGCAAACCAAGCTTGAGGGCAAAGGTTGGAATATGCTCTACCTCGAAAATCACGACCACCCCAGAATGGTCTCGCGTTACGGCAGCGAGAAATTCCGCGATGAAAGCGCCAAGACCCTGGCGGTCTCCTACCTCTTCCAAAAAGGTACGCCCTTTGTTTATCAAGGTCAAGAGATCGGTATGAGCAACTGGTATCCAACTGACCCCGAAATGTATGAGGATGTGCAAACCCGTTGGCAATACTTTAACGTAGGCACCAAAAAGTCTCCCGAAAAGAGACTCCAAAGACTGTGGCACGGCTCGCGCGACTCGGCAAGAACACCCGTGCAATGGAGCAATGAGGAAAACGCAGGCTTTTCCACAGGAACCCCTTGGTTCTATGTGAACGAGAACTACAAGGATGTCAACGTAGCCGCACAAGAAGAGGACGAGAAATCGGTTTTGAACTTCTATCGCAAAGCCATCGCCCTGCGTAAAAACCTTTCCTCTGTGAAGAACGGCAATTATAAAGAATACGGCAAAAATTCGAAATCTTTTTACACCTATTCTCGCGAGGACGAGAACGAAAAGCTTTTGGTGGTTTGCTCCTTTGTTGGCAAAACCAAGGCATGGAAAGCTCCTCGCGGCTTTGACCTTTTGAATGCAGAATTGTTGCTTTGCAACTACGCTATGTCGAACAGAGCAACCCTCGCCCCCTACGAATGCCGCGTTTATTGTTGGAAGAAGTAACAATACCATCAAACACAACAGCAGGCGACCTTGGTCGCCTGCTGTTGCTTTTGTGAAAATCTCGTTTTTGTCTAACGTATATAGTAAAATAAACGTTCTGTATGTCATTCTGAGCGAAGGT
>JAFYRH010000224.1 GCA_017559555.1 Clostridia bacterium | reverse complement strand
CCTATCCCAATCAATCTATCGCTATAATAAGAATATGAAAGATGATTGTGGACGGTGTTTTGTGAACTTATTATAGCATATAATAAGATGTTTGTCAATGGTTTTCTCTTCCAATCTCTAAAAAAAAGTCGTTTTTTTGTGTTTTTTCTCTTTTGTTTACACTCCGTACACATACGCATGCGCGTACGCGCACACATTTTGGATTTTTTTACACATTTTTACATCTTCGCGGGCTAAAATTTGCCGCCTGCCCACCCTTTCCGCAACAATTTGGCTCAAAAAAGTAAGATTTATGAAAAAACTCTTCCCTTTTTCCGCTCTTTGTGGTATTATAAGGGCATAAGATTTTTTCGAGGGGGAAACTATGCAAAAACTGAAACAGATTTGGAACGACTTTGCCGCAAAACACCCTAAGCTTTCGGTATGGGTGCGCGAGGGTGGACTTTTCATCATTGTCAGCAATTTGATCACGATTTTCAAATATTTGATTTTGACCTTTTTGCCGGCAGCATTTGCCTTTATGGGGAATCGAGATTTCGGTTTTCCGGGAATCGATTTAACACTCCTTGGTATCGAGTTCAAATGGTACATCATCGGCTACGGAGCCGAGCAAGGCGGCATTTCTTACTTCACCGCATACATGATTGCAATGGTGATTGGTGAGGTCATCAACTTCTTCATTCAAAGAAAATACGTCTTCCGATCCAACGGCAATATGCTTTACCAAGGTGCGTGGTACCTGTTGGCATTTTGCGTTGTTACTTGCGTAGTAAACTCTATCAACTGCATTTGGGTAGCTGTTGCAGGCACCTTTGTTCCCGGTTGGCTTTACAACATCGGCACCACTGTTCTGAACGGCGGCGTTTCGATGGTGGTATTCTTCATCGTAAACAAAATTGTGTTTAACGACGTAAAAAACAACGAAAAAGAAGCCGAAAACGCATAACGTGTGTTAAAAAACAACAACCGCACATACGCTAAAAACGTGTGTGCGGTTGTTGTTTTTTTAATTAAATCGAACAATTTTATTTGCTACACGGTAGAAGAAAATCGCAACGGCTCTGCCGAATTTACCGCCAATGCAAATAACGGCAAGAGGGGTGCGGTTGCGGAAATGTCTGCCCCATTTGTAGTTATTCTTTTTGCAGTTGTTCCACATCGCCTCAAGATTGGCATCTGCCTCGTCGGATTTGTTCAAGCGTGTGAACATAATTCCAATACCAAAGAGCATGAACAGCTCGTGGCGCAAATACTTTTTGAGCATAGGTTCCTTGATGTTATCAAGATCGCAAGCCTCAAAGCTCTTTTCACAAACCAACAGCTGGTGCGTGTAACGCTTGGTCACAGCCGCCTCTTGCACAGATTGATCGGGACGTCCGATCCAATAGCGGTAGAGGTCGTGAGGGAAATAATACATTTTCTTCACGCGCGGCAAGGTCTTGCAGATCATCAAGTTATCTTCGTAGAATATCTTGCGCGGCAAGGGTTCATCCCACGCCTTAACAAGAGAGGTACGCATAGTGCTTGAATGAATGGTAAGCATTTGATGCAAACGGAAACGCTTGGTATCCTTCCATTCAAAAATGCGGTTCTTTGGCAAAACACTCGAATAATCGATGGAACGGTCGCCAACACCGTCGGTATGTACGTAGTAATAATTGGTTACTGCCAAATCGACACCGCCCTCGCGCTCGCATTGCTCGAGAGCGTCAAGGAATGCAGGAAAATCCCCGCTCATCTTGTCGTCGCTGTCTACCACCTTAAAATAGATGCCCGTTGCGTTTTTTGCGCCTTGATTGATGCCCTCACCGTGTCCGCCGTTCTCTTGATGAACAACCTTAACGATGGTGGGATATTTGGCTGCGTATTCGTCGGCAATAGCACCCGTAGCATCGGTGGAACCGTCGTCGATGATGATGATTTCTACGCGCTCTCCGCCCACAAGAAGGCTATCAACACAGCCTCTCATATAGGCTTCGGAATTATAACACGGAACCGTAACCGTTAATAGCTTTTGTTGGCTCATTCAAACTCCTTTTCTGCGGCATCCAATGCGGATAAAATCACCGCGTCCATATCGTAGTAGCGGTACTGCCCAAGGCGTCCGCCAAAAATAACGTTTTCTTCTTTTTGCGCCAGCGTTTTGTATTTTTCACAAAGCGCATTGTTGGGTTCATCATTGATGGGATAATAGGGCTCGATGCCAAGCGTCCATTCTTGGCTGTACTCGCGCGAGATAACCGTTTTGGGCTGTGTGCCAAACACAAAGTGCTTGTGCTCGATAATTCGTGTGTAAGGTGTTTCGGAATCGGTGTAATTGATGACGGCATTGCCTTGATAATTTTCGGTATCCAGCACCTCGGTTTCAAAACGAATACTGCGGTAATTGAGAGGGCCGTAGCAATAATCGAAATACGCATCAAGCGCGCCCGTATATACGGTTTTTGCGGCGATTTTGCTATACGTGTCGCGATTTTCGAGGTAATCGACACCCAAACGAACCTCCACACCCTCAAGCATTTTTTCCACCATAGCGGTGTAACCCTCTGTGGGAATGCCTTGGTAGAGCGCGTTGAAATAGTTGTTGTCATAAGTAAATCTCACGGGCAGGCGTTTGATGATAAACGCAGGAAGCTCGCGGCAGGGTCTGCCCCATTGCTTTTGCGTATATCCGTTAATCAGCTTTTCGTAAATATCGGTGCCCACCAAGCTGATGGCTTGTTCCTCGAGGTTTTGAGGATCTTCAATACCGCTCGCCTTGCGTTGTTCCTCGATTTTCGCCTTTGCCTCGTCGGGTGTTACCACGCCCCACATTTTGTTAAAGGTGAGCATATTGAAGGGCAAAGAATAAAGCTCGCCGTGATAATTCGCCATAGGTGAGTTGGTGTAGCGGTTGAATTCGGCAAATCGGTTGACGTACTCCCACACGCGGCGGTCGTTGGTGTGAAAGATGTGCGCACCGTATTTGTGCACCTGAATGCCCTCCACTTCCTCGGTGTAAATGTTACCGCCTACGTGGTTGCGTTTGTCGATAACAAGAACGCGTTTGCCTGCTTCCTTTGCCTTTTGTGCAAAGGTTGCGCCAAACAGTCCTGCCCCTACAATCAAATAATCATACTTCATAGTCTTATTCTCCCTTGAGGGATTTGTTGAATTTAGAGCTTCTGCCGAGATTTTTAAAGAAATCAACAATCAGTCTGCCAAGTCCGCGCCAGAAGTGACCGTTGCACATCAGGAGAATGTCCTCGGTCATCTTTTTGGAAACCAAACCGTTGGAGAATTTGGCAATGGCACGAATGGGCATGTTACAAATGAACATAATGTTCAAATTGGGCTCACCCTTGGCATCCGCCTTTTCCTTGAGGGAGGTCAAAATGCGACACAGGAAGCGTGCAAACGCACCCTTTGCATAATAGAGCTGACAAAGAGCATCGTTTTCGGTGATTTCACCGCTCCACTTACCATCGGGGATAGCATGGCCCAACAAAGCCTCAAAATCGCTATCTGTCACGTTTTTGATATCTGCTGTCTTGTAGCACGCGGGGGCGTTGTCGTTTGCTTTTTTGCCTGCTACGTGCAGCACGCTTGAGAGAACAACCTCGTGTGCGTTCTTGGCAATACAGATGTCATAATCGGCATCCTCAACCGCCCACGCGTTGTCAGTGGTATCGAAGTAACGGAAGGTCTTGTCATCAAACGCGATGGTTACATGTTGACTCTCGCCTGCCTTGAGGAACACCTTTGCAAAGCCCTTGAGTTCCTTTTCGGAGCGGTAAACGCCGCTATTCTTGCAGAAAACGTAAAGTTGTGCAACTTCGGCACCGTCACAGTCACCTGTGTTGGTAACGGTGAAAGAAACGCCCTTTTCGCTTGCTTCGATATTGCTATATGCAAAGCTTGTGTAGCTCAATCCGTAGCCAAAGGGATAGCGCACGGGAACGCCTGCGCTCTCGAAATAACGGTAACCAATATAGAGGCCCTCGCGGTATTCGGCAGTGCGCTCTTTGCTCGGGAAATAAGGCGTTGCGGAAACGTCCTCCAAGGAGAGAGGCCAAGTTTCGTTGAGCTTGCCCGAGGGGTTAATCTTGCCGAAAATGGCATCTGCCATAGCACCGGCACCTGCTTGACCTCCAAGATAACCGTGAATAGCGGCACGGTAGGTTCCCGCTTCGGGCATAACGAAGGGAGCTCCGCCGGAAAGAACAAGAATAATATTTTTGTTGACCGCGCAAACGGCTTTGATCAGTTCTTGTTGAGAACGGCTCAATTCCATGTGCAAGCGGTCCATACCCTCAGACTCGAGAATTTCATCAAGACCGACGCACAAAAGAACGGTTTCGGCACCCTTTGCAACTTCTACCGCCTCGTCGATGAGCTTTTGCTCGGGAGCAGGATTGCGACGGTTAAAGCCTTGCGCATATGCGGTAATTTCGACACCTGCCGCGGTTAAGCAATCATAGAGGTTATCCAGCTTTGTAGGATTGACCTGCGAGGAACCTGCACCTTGATAGCGAGGTGCCTTTGCAAAGTCCCCGATAACAGCAACCTTTGCTTGAGGCTTGAGAGGAAGAATGCCGTCGTTTTCCAACAGCACAATGCTCTCGGCTGCACACTTTTGGGCAATGGCATGGTGTGCATCGACATCAAAGGTCTTGGGCGCGCCCTCAACCGCTTTCGACGTGGAATTGATAACGCCAAGCAATTCTGCCAAACGTTCGTCCAATACGCTCTCGTCGATTTTACCCTCTTTTACGGCTTGAACGAGCTGCAATGCACAATCCGCTCCGGGAGCGGGCATAACAAGGTTGGAGCCTGCTCTCACACCGTCAACGTGGTCGTTGTCAGCACCCCAGTCGGTCACTACAAAGCCGTCAAAGCCCCACTCCTTGCGGAGAATGTCGGTGAGCAGGTGCTCATTTTCGTTGGCATACGTCCCGTTGATCATATTGTAAGAGGACATAATGCTCTTGGCTTTGCCCTCCTTAACGGCAATTTCAAAGCCTGTGAGATAGATCTCACGGAAGGTTCTTTCATCGAGAACCGAATCCATTGCCATACGGCGAAGCTCCTGCGAGTTGACGGCAAAGTGCTTGGGGCATGCCGCAACACCGTTGGCTTGAATGCCCTTGATATATGCCGCCGCCATTTTGCCGGCAAGATAAGGATCCTCGGAGAAATATTCAAAGTTACGGCCACAAAGAGGACTGCGCTTAACGTTGAGTCCGGGGCCGAGTACAACGTGTACGTTATTTGCCGCCGCTTCCTCGCCCAGGGTGCGGCCAAGCTCTTCGGCAAGCTCCAAATTCCAAGAGTTCGCCATACCTGCCGCGGTGGGGAAACAGGTGGAAGGAATAGACGCGTTCAAACCGAGGTGATCGGCAGAACCCGCCTGCTTACGGAGCCCGTGAGGGCCATCCGACAAAAAGATTTCGGGAATATCGGCATGATCAAAAGCATAGGTCGTCCAAACAGTTTTACCCTGCAGGAGAGCCGCCTTTTGTTCAAGTGTCAGTTTTTTGATTTGTTCGTGTGCGTTCATAGGCACCTCCGTTTGGATCGTTTTTTTACAAAAGCGATGCGTGTTGCATATATTATATCACATTATCTTGCATATTGCAAGATAAAAATTTTTCGCCGCCCCAAAGACATAAAAAAGCCCACCTCGCCGGGCAAGGTGGGCTTTGGAGTGCTTATTTATTCCGCTTTGGAAATTTGAAGCGTGGGCATACTGTATGCTCTCACAATTTTGTAAACCAAGCCATTAAAGGTAACGGATTGGTTATCGATAAACGAGAGGTCACTGCCCAAAATATCGCCGTTTTCATTGTTGCCGCCGTTGTAATAGTTGACGCCTTGAACCTTGAGGTGCGGGTAAATCGTTACGTCCGCAGGCAACGAGGTAACGTCAATTTTAAACATAACGGTTGTGTCTGTAAATTCGGTAATCAGGTCATACGTTTTGGTGCCGTCAAAGAATTGCATATCCTCAGCCGTGCAACCGTAATAGGTACCTCTGAATACATAGTAAACCTTATCATCCTCTTGCTCAAGTGTTACATTGTAAACCTTAACGCCAATAGATTCGATGTCTTTGGTGGCCTTAACTTCGGGATTACTCTTGAGCGTTGCCGTAACGGTGTATTTGCCATACGTAATACGGGTTGCTCCCTCTTCGCCACCGGTTACCGAGATGTTAAAGAGATCTTGAGAAACCATAACCTTGGTTCCGTTTTCAAGAACAGCATAAACCATGGGTTTAACACGGTCGAAGCGTTGGTTTACTTGTACGTTGCAAGAAGCGATTTCAATCTTATCAATGACAAAATCATCGGGAATTTCGTTACCTACGGTATCAACGTTAATGTAGTCGATGTTCATTGTGGAAGGAGACTCGCCCCAAAGATTTGCCGAACCGTTTGTGCTGTTTTTGAACTTGATCTTGATTTTGTTCTCACCCGGATCAAGAGCAATGTTCTCAAACGTGAACTCGTAATAAATGTTATACAGTGCACCGTAATCTCCGTGAGGACCGGAGCCCTTGAGCACAACGGAATCGGGAACTTCGATTACTCGATCGTTGATGATCAAATCCAAAATAGTGTTAACCTGCAAGGGCTTCATAACAAATCCCGCAGCAGAGTCTACACCGTTTGCGTAGCAACAGTAGCTGTTGCCTGCACGCAT
>JAFYRH010000223.1 GCA_017559555.1 Clostridia bacterium | reverse complement strand
TCTCGGTGACAGCTTCCCCTCAAGGGGAAGCCTTATACTAAATCTTCTCTCAAAAAGCAAGGGTATAACCTTTGTTGCCCACTACATAGTAGTTTGTTGCCTGTTTCGTGCTTCGCACTCAACTGCCTAAAGGCATTAAAGAAAGGCACGAGGCGATTGCCTCGTGCCTAAATGTTTTTTGAAATTAAGCTGCGTCGCTTGAACTAAAATATGCAATAGCAGTTTCGTAGTATTCCCATGCGCCGAGTTTCTTCAACGCTTGAATTTGGCTATAATTAAGCGTGTAGTTTTCCATTTTTTGAACCTTTTCTGCATAAGAAGCATCAAGGGTGTTGTTGTATACTGCAAGGAATACTTCGTACGCGTCAACCAAGAAGCCTGCAACATTGTTGTTCCAGTAAATGGTGCATACGTTAGAGCCGTCTGCGGTGGAAGTGCGCAGGGTTGTCAAGTAGAACGTGCTACCGATACCATCAAGCATATAATCGTATGTAGCGGATACTTCGGCGCTTTCGGAGACCTTAAAGGTTGCATTTACGTAAAGGAGCGTGTAGAGTACGTCTGCATTATCCATAGAGCGAAGCTCTGCGGCAACTGCCTTTGCTTTTTCAAATGCGCTGAAAGCAATGATGTAATACTTGAACTTGTCTGCTGTGTCGGTTTCTTCGCTGAGTGCGATATTGTAGAACTTGTAGAAGTTTTCAATAGCACCCTTGAGTTCTTCAAACTTAGCATTTTGCTCATCGGTGAGAGTGGGAACTTCGGGATTGTTGATTACATTGTATGCTTCAATCATTTCATCGAGCAGAGAAGCGAACAGAGCCTTGTCTTCTTCACTCAACTCAGAAGCACTCGCCATAATAGCTTCCATTGTAGCCAAGAAACCGAGATGTTCTTCACCGTTTGCATCGGTATAGCCATTGTAGAGTGTGGGGTTGTGGTAGCGGAGTGCATACATTTCCGAAGCTTCCATCAATTTGGAGAACAGATCGTAAGCCTCTGCGCTGAGAACCTCTTTGTAAGCACTGAAGATGAGGTAGGAGAAGTAGTTGAAGCACTCAATCGTTCCATCTTCGTGAACAGTGCTCGTCAGAATCAGCAAATTGGAAGTTGTGAGTCTGTAATCGCAATGCAAAGCACTCAAGAAAGCAAAGCGCTCATTGGGAGTAAACTCTGCATAGCTGTTTACCATACCAAGCGCATAGTTCTTAGCGTCCTCGTTTTGGAAGGAGAAGCCATCTTGCAGAGAAAGCTTGAACAATTCAAAGAAGTCTGCCAAAAGCTTTTCGTAAGTAGGATTGCCTAAAAGGGAAGAAGCGTGGTAAACGTAAGCGATGTTGTTGATGCTTTGGTCTTGAATCTTTTCGGTACCAAAGAAGAGGTATGCGCTAATCAAACGGTCAAAATTGATAAAATTATAAATGTTGATGTGCAGTTGATTACCGCTGCTCTTGATTTGTTGAGCAATCTCGTTTGCGCGAGAGTAGTAGTACATAAAGGTACTGGTATCTTCACCGGGAGCCATTTTAACAGCCTCTTGACATGCAAAGTTGTGCATGGTAAAGAGGTCTTGCATACCGCCGGGGAGATAAACCTTTTCCCACAAGGTGCTTACCAAGTTTGCTTGGTCGTTGTAGTAGTAATATGCGTAGATAATATCGAAGTAGTCGTTTTTCTCACGCCAAGAGGAAAGAATGGAGTAGAGAGTTGCGCTACCGTCGTATGCATCGTAATCGCTTGCCTTAATGGTTGCAACTGCAAGACGAACTGCATCACCGTAATTTTCCAATTTGGGTTCAGTGGTTGCCCAATCCTCGGGAATTCCTGCGTTTGTAAATACTTCGTAGAGTTCAACGAGGAACTTGAAGGATTTAATAACTTCATCCATTGCGTTGGGCTCAAATACGGTGTTGAGGATCTCATCAACCGTCTTATCGCCAAGCTTTCTAAAGTACAATTCTTCCTTCAGTTTGTAAAGGGTAGTAGCCAAATCAATCAGCGGAACGTCGATTTCTTGCAGGAGCTCAAGGTCGTTTTTAACTGCCGCATAAGAGGTAGCAATGATATTGATCTTGCCCTTGATGCGGGTGATATCATCGACAGATTCCTTAATGGATTGAAGTTGAATGATGTCAGAGAACTTTGCAGTCTCTTCTTCGAACATTTTAGCACCGTAGGGAATGCCGATTTCGAGCAGCTTTTGCAGAACGTCTGTGCTAACCAAATTCTTATCAGCAGCGGTCAATTCTGCATACTTGAACAATGCGTCAAGTGCGTTTTGGTTTTGTTCGAGTGTAGCATTTTCGGGAGTAACGTCCTTCAATTCTTCACTTCTGAGGTTTGCCAAAGAAACAGCACTGAAGTAAATCTTAATCTTGAAGTCGAAACTCTTGCCGAGATACTTGATTTTAACGGTTTGCTGCAAAGGAGAATCCATGTTCTCTATAGTAGCCGCAGAGGGGAGGAAGCCATCTACCATATCGGGAGTAACTTCAATCATACGGGTCAGGGAACCGTTGTTTGCAGTAACGGTAAAGTATGCGCCGTTGGTAGAGAAGCCGGTATCATGGCTGTAATACTTGGTTTGCTTGGGAGAACTGGTCAGTGTTACGGTTTCCGCAGTGTATACGGTAACCGTAAAGGTGCCGGTGTACTCACCGTATTTAACGGTAAGTGTCTTTTTGCCGGTTGTGGAAGAATCAAAGCCTTCAATAACAACAGATTCTTCGCTGAGGTTAACAGATTTGACGTTTGCTTTGTCATCTGCAATTCTCAAACGACCCTTGGTTTTATCAAAGCTGTCGCCCACAAAATAATCTCTTGTGATACCTTCCACCGCGATGCGGGGAATAACGGTAACCTTAACCTCTACCGTTTGCTCCTCATAGGTAACGGTAACGGTTTGCTCGCCGATTTGGTCTTTGTTATAACCGGAGTAAGTAACCTTTTCCATGTCGGCGGGGTTTTTCTTGTCTTTGGAGCTTGCCATAAGAACGGCATCCTCCAAGGTGAACTCTTGACCTTGTACGTAAGTTTTACGAGGCTCGGTTTCAAAGTAGATGCTATCAACTTTACCGCACGCAATCAGCACAAGGCAGAAGGTGCAAAGAATAGCAAGGATTAGGAGTCTTGAAAGTTTTTTCATTTTGTATTATACCTCACTGTGCTAACTGTTCTTGCCATACAACATAGAGTGTTGTGCCGTTTGCCACCGAAGCAATATCGGCAGCTGTGTAAACTACGCTTCCGCCCTCGGAGGTTGCCCAACCCAAGAAGGTGTAACCGCTTCTTTCGGGAGCAGAGATGCCGCCGGTAGCAGGGGCGTTCGTTACATTGTTTTCTTGTTTAACAACAGAAACAACATAAGATTTATCGGGGGAAAGGGTACAACCGTAAATGACGGGACGCCAAGAGGAGTTCCAAAATCCCCAATATTCAGAACAAGAGGTGGCCCCCTCTGTGTATATGGTAAGTGATGCGTTACCATAGAATGCATGGCTTCCTATTTCAAGAACACTTGCGGGAAGTGCAATCGCTCCATCGGACAACATTCCGCGGAATGCGTGATCGCCGATTGTTACCAAAGAGCCGGGCAATTCAAGGTCAACGAGAGATGCGCAACCCAAGAATGCCGCCTGCTTTATGGTGGTGATTGTATCGCCAAGATCAAGTGTTGTAAGAACCGTGCAGTTTTGGAAGGCTTGTTTGCCGATTGTGCGAGTGCCGTTGGAAAGATGAACCTCTTCAAGCTTGGTACAACCGTAGAATGCGAAATCGGGGATTTCCTTCAGTCCGTTGCCAATTGTCAGGGTTTTCATCTTGGTGCATCCGTAAAAAGCGCGAATGCCCATTTCGGTAACGCTATCGGGAATTGCAAGATCGACGATGCCGCTGTTAAAGAATGCGCGACTGCCGATATATTCAATGCCCTCATTAAGAGTTAAATAGAAGCGTCTGGGAGTTGTTACAATGCCGTCAGGAGTAATGACGTTAAAGTTTACTTCGGAGCCAAGGTACATAGTACCCCAGAATGCATAATCACCGATGTATTTGCAGGAAGAAGGAATTTCAAGACCCATAATCAGCGCACCGTAGAAGGCGGATCTGCCAATGTAGGTCAAGGAATCGGGGAGTGCAATGTGATAATCTTTACCAAAACTACCTGAATTGCATCCGTAGAATGCGTAATCCTCAATACGTTCAAGAGAGGAGGGCATTTCTTCGATGGTAACGGTCGAACAAGCGGCAAAAGCACCTTTTCCAATAACCTTTAAGCTATTCGGGAACTTAACGCTACCAATCATTCTGCAGTTTACAAAGCTATACATAGCAATGCCAACTGTTCCGTCACGAAGGGTAATGTTGGAAATCTCAGTGCTGGTGCAACCAACCGCCCAGTTGCCGGCATAAATGACGCCACCGGCTGCCGGGGGCAATCCGGTTTCATAAAATGCACGTGCACCAATCATCTCAATGGTGGTGGGCAATTCAATAGAGGTAATCTTTTTGCAGTTAGCAAATGCAAACGCATCAATAAACGAAACATTGCTCTTGGAAATGATTACAGTGCGCAAATTTTCGCAATCTGCAAATGCGCCTTCATTGATGGTTGTGCAGGGCTCGCCAAAGTTGACGCCCATTAAATTTTTGCATTGGGAGAACGAATATCTTCCAACATATTTTACAGTACCAATATCTGCAGTAACAAATACACATTTATAGAATGCATAGTCTGCAATGCCTGTTGGCTTGGCAGAAGAGAAACAGTTGTTAAATACTGCTTGGTCAACGGCATCGGGATTTTTACAGGTGAGAACCCAATCGCCAAGAAAAACAATTTCTTGGGGATAGTTTTCAACGTAAGAAGTGGAAAGGAATGCATCTGCACCGATGCGTTCAAGATTGTTGCCGATTTCAATGCTTGCAAGTGCCGTACAATCTGCAAATGCGCGGTCACCGATTACAGTAACACTCTCGGGAATGACAATCTTGCCGAAGAGAGAGCTCTTCTCAAAGGCGCTGGTGCCAATTGATTTGAGCGAATTGGGGAGGGTTACGATTTCAACACTTTCCAAAGAATAGAAAGCGAACTCGCCAATCGTTTCAACATTCTTACCTATATAAAGGGAGGTAACTGCGCTGTCAGCCGAGAATGCGTAATCTCCAATTACTTTTACGCTATCGGGTACATAAATCGCCTTTAAGGCGGAGCAGTCTGAAAAAGCATAGTTGCCGATTTTTGTAACGGAGGAACTGATTTGAACCTTTTCAAGTGCTCGGCAATAGGAGAAAGCATAGTCACCGATTTCGGTTACCGAATCGGGAATGATAACTTCTTCTAACACCTTACAGCTTTGGAATGCATTTTTCTCAATTTTTGTTACGTTTTCGCGAATAACCACTGTTGTGAGAGCACCGCAGTTGTAAAATGCTTTTTCGGGAATTGTTGTTACAATTTCGTTTACAGTAAACGATGTCAATCTACTGTTGTTTGCAAGCGCCGAGGGAGCAATAGATGTTACGAGCTTTCCGCGGTACTCATTTTCCATTACCACATCGCCCGAAGCGCTACCAAGGCCTATAAGCTCATATTCTGTGTTGTTGTTGATCAATCGATAAGCAAGACCGGTTTCGGGTTTGCGTTCGAATTTGCGAGTGACTGTAACGGAGTCGCGAGCGGTTACTCCGTCGCTGAGCGCCTTTACTTCAATCGTATACGTACCGGGTTGCAAATCAACAAGTGAGTAGGAGGTTGCTTTTGTAGTCTTTTCCTCATCACCTATTTTGACACTATATCCTACTGCTCCGGGGACTTTATCCCAGCTTATCGTTAGTGTTGTATCATCTAAGAGGATTTCACCGGGAGAATTCAGCCTTGCTTCGCACGAGGTCATTATCATAAGTGACAACGCGCAAAGAAGCATAGCACATAGCAATAAACGTATTTTTTTCATTATGTCCTCCTTGGACTATGAGGAGTTTGATTTGTTTGAAAAAGCGGGGCACGGGTAAGATGAACCTACCCGTGAAAAAGCTTTACCCCTTTTTTGCTTTTTGTTGCGCTTTTTTCTCGGAAATGTCGCGCATGATTTCGTGAGGCCATTTGAACTTGAACTTGCGAACTGCAATATCCATAAGGAATACTACAAGCGCAATGATGATCAATACAATGCGAGGATCAATAACTTTGTGCAAGTATTTCACTACGTTTTCGAATACCTCTCGAGGCTCTGTCAAAACCACACCCTCGCCCGCCTCCGAAATAGCGGCAAACTTTTGGGCGTAAGTTGTAGTATCGCTTAAGATGTTGTATTCAGCAGAATAAGAGAATGACTTATAAATGCTGTGTTGTGCTAAGAGATTGCCCTCATTATCCTGACGAATAACGCGAATCTCGTAAACGCCGGGAGTTTTGATTTCAATATCTACCTTGCCGAAATCTGCTCCGGAAGCAGGATAGAGTACCTGGGTAGGTATATCCGCATTGAAGCGAGAGATAATCTCAACGAATACTGTGTCGGTTGGGTCGGCATCGGCAAATATATTCAACTCAGAGCGATAATTGTGCTCTTTGAGAGTGAGTCGAACAGAAGGAACTTGAATGTTTTCGGTGGGGTAGAGAGCCTCGACCATGTTAATGATCAGCTCCTGACCGGTTTCGCTTTCAATAAATTCAGAGGACCACGTTCCGTTCAGGTCACACAGGAAGCTACCAACCGTACCTTTACCAAATTTCCACTGTGCGTAAATCGGAACAAATTCACCGCCGAGAACCTCGGTTGCATCCGCTTTGAGCTTGGTTCCGTAAAAACCGTCAAGGCGGGGGATGGTGGTAGGGTCGATACCGTCAACTACGCTGCTGGTGTCGTCCTTAATGGTGGGAACGAACGGCTCGTAGTTAACAGATGTAATTTCGGGAAGATCCAAGTCATCACGCATAGCAGTTCCTACGCTGCTCAAGTTTTTCGCGTTGTGGAAATGGCTTTCCGGCATACCTGCATAATATTGAAGTGCAAACTTCATTTGCTTTTCGTAACCATCTGCTTCGATACCAACGATAGACATGGTAATACCTCTGTCGGCATTCTTTTTCATAGCTGCACCATAGTCTTCCTCGCTGTCTTGCGGTTGACCGTCGGTTACGAGAATGATGTGACGTTTTTCTACTGCAGAAAGTGCTATCAGCGCATCACCCGCATCGTTGATGGCGTGAGTGAATTTTGTATTACCGCCATTTTTGGGAAGGTTATTGATAGCATTTTCAATCTTGATACGGTCAGTACGGGGAGTAAGCTCAAGGGCCTGCGCAGATTGATCTGCAAAGGTCATAACACCAACCCAGTCACGGTCGGTTAAAGCATTCAAGCAAGTCAGAGCGCCTTGTTGAGCGGCATAGAGCTTGGTTGTTTCGTAAGGAACGTTGGGGTTGTACATAGAGCCCGAGGTATCAATGATGATGATAACAGCAGCAGGGGGAGTGTACTCTATAATCTCAACGGGGAGCAGCTCTTGATAGAGCGAATTGCCCATATCCGCTTCGGTAAAAGCGTTTGCCTCAAAGAGATCATCGTTGGGGTTGCCGTCGTCCTTATTACCGCACACGGTAAACAAGCCGCCGCCAATGTCCTTTACGTAACGGTACAAAATCTGGTCAAATCCGTCGGGCAGATCAGAGTTTGCTACGTTGACCATAATGATTTCGTCATACTTGCGAAGATCCTCAAGTGTTTTCGGCATATTGTCATTGTCATAAGCGTTTACAACCGTGATTTTTTTGCCGTTAAGAATTTCGCAAATGCTATTCGATTCTCCCGCAATGCTTTCGATAATCAAAAGCTTGTCAAAGACTTCGATATAAAGGTGGGAGTTGTATACGTTGTTTCTAACATCCAAGTCATCGGTGCACTCTACTTCAAATGTGAGCTTGTGAAGACCGGGAATGGGAAGAATTGCTTCCATAACGATTTGTTGTGTGCCGCGCGCAAGGTTAACCTCTAACGATTCACCAATCTGTGTGGCATCATCAAACATAGAAAGCGTAGCCAGACCCGAAAATGTGCTCTTTACATCGAGCGTAACCTCAAACGTCTCACCGTGGCGAATGGTTGTATCGGGGTAGTGTACCGCGAGAATTTGAATGTCATTCGATTCTTCGTCGGGGAAATGAACGGTATCCAGCTTAATGCCGGTGGAAGCAAGTGAACGGATTACCGCGTTTGCATTACCGTCGGTTTCCACACCGTCGGAAAGAATAACGATTCGAGCGGATTCAGGCTTTGTAAAAAGGCTTGCAGCATATTGGATAGCTGCTTCAAAATCCGTACCTGACGTATCAGGGTCGGAGGAGCGCAAATATTCTTGGTAAACTGCATTTGCGTCTGTGTTCAAGGCAGCTGCATATACTTGGTCGTATCCAAACGTAACAACGCCTATTTTAAAGTTCGACTGCGTATTTTTCAATACTTCCTCTACAAAAGCATCCTTCAAGCTGTCGGATTTCTCGTTGGAATCCGATTTATCCACAAGCAAAATAACTTCGTTTTCTTTGTTGGGCAAATCGTATTGGAAAGTAATGCCCGCGAGAACGAGAATAGCAAGTGAAAGAGCGGTACAGTGCAGAATAACCGATGCGATACGGTTTCTTGTGCGACGGTACTTTTTGGGGCTGCGGAAATAGGGGAGTACACCAAAGAATAATGCAGGGATTAAAAGGAGCAAAAGCCACGGCTGTTCAAAAGTAATTCTGAAATTTAACATAGACCTACTCCTTCTTAATTATCACGTGATTTTAGCCACCACTCGCAGAACAAGAGTGTTACAAGAGCAATTGCAAAATAGATGACCAAATCCAAATCAATATCCTCGATAATTGTTGGGTAGAAGGGATTTGTCAGTGTATCTACCGTGCGGGTGATGTCACACTGTTCTTCGGGAATGACAACGGAAAATCTATCTACAATTTTGTTGCCGGAAATAGGTGTTTGCGTAACCGTATAGCTACCGGGGGCATCCACGTAAATTTCAACGGGAGTGGTTTCGAACTCAAGAGTTTCTGCAAAGGCGGGACCTGCTACGGTCATCAGCTCGCTTCTGGAGTTCAGAACAACCTTATCGTACAAGTTGTAGATATTTTTATCGAACGTTGTGGGGATAAAGTAATTCAACGTGTTTAACATAAATGTTGGGAATTCGGGAATGATGGGGAAGTTGGAGTAATGGAAGTTAAAGGTCAGTATCAAAACCTTTGAATCCGCTTCGTTTTTCGCAAGCGCAACAGGTTCACCGTTTGCATACAACAGGGGTGTATAGCCACTGTCGTAAGAAGTAATGGTTTTGTATTTTGTGGAACGAATGTTGGAAGCGTTGACGTACTCCATTATGGGGTGACTTTCGCCTGCTGTAAAGACAGTGCCGTCACCGCCAAGGTGCTTGGGTTGACTCAGTGTAAGTGCCAAGGATTTTGGAACTTCATCGGGGTAGAGCAGTATTACAAGACCGTCTGTAGGCAACTCATCGGGAATGCGATGCTCGAATATGTAAACATCGTATCCTTCATACTCGATTTCTCCTTCCTTACCGTAACCGTTTGCAATGGCGCTATCGGAATCCTTGATGGTTTTGATATCAATATCCCAATCGTCGCGCAGCAGGTCCTGAAGGTCGAGCAGCATAGAGTTCATAAAAATGTTGTTCAGGGTACTGTAATACTGAATTTTCAGTTTTTGCGGTGTTCCGCCGTACAGATAGAAGGCGTTATCAATTGCAAGAGAGTCTTTTTCTTCGATGTAGCAGTAGATGCTATCGTAAGCATAAATCTGCAACTCGCCGACGTTATAGGAGGCTTTAATGCCTAAGCGAACCTTGGTGCGTTCGCCTTTGATCAAGTCTACAGAGCAGGGGATAGTGATTGTCTCATTATTCAAACTTTGCGTAGAGTCGCCCACGCCGTAAGTACCTTGTGCACCTGTAATTTGTACGTTCAGTACACCGGAATAGTTTTGACCGTAGGAGAACATATCCACTTCGATGCGGTAATAGTTTTCCTCACGGATAGCTTGAACGTTCGCGATGGATACGTTCTTTTCACCGGGGTCGGATACGTAACGCACGTTAACCTTGCCGTCGTTGATATAAGTTGTACCTGTGAAAAGCACAACCTCTGCCTTTGCATTTGCTTCAAGCACAGATTCTGCCAACGTCATCGAGCCGTCGATATCTGCATTACCGTAGGTGCATTTGAAATCATTGGGATCGATGAGTGCATCCATTTCTCTCTTAAGAGTGTCGCGCATATCTGCGGTTGCGCGTTGGCGGATGAAGGTTGCCTCTTTGCCTGCAAGAATGACCGATACAACGCTACCCTTATCAAAGGTCTCGTCAATCAAATCCTTTGCTTGGTCTATCGCACGCTCAAAGCGTGTTTCGCCGCCAACCTGGGCGAGCATGCTACCGGATGCATCAATTACGATAATCTTTTCATTTGCGGAGTGTTTGTCCTCGCCTGCAATAAAGGGTTGCGCGAGCATAAATGCACAGGTGCAAACGATGAGCACTTGACAAATGATCAAAAGGATGTTACGTAATTTGCTGATCGGAATTTTCTTCTTGCGGTACTTAAGACTGAGTCTCCACACGTAGGTTGTGGAAACCTGTTTGTTTTGATAGTTGGGTTTCAGTATGTAGATCAAGAGGAGAATCAGCAAACCGATAAAGCCCAAAAATCCTAAGGGGGTTAGCCAATTCATTCTACAATACCTACCTTTAACAATTCTTTAAACAATACCTTCTCAATGGGTTGATCCGTCGGAATGGTAATGAAGGTGGCGCCACGAGAAACACAGAACTCGTAAAGATCCTTTTCAAGATCCTTCAGTGCTTCCTCATAAGCCATTTGCGCGCTCATATCAATGTTCATCTTCATATTTTTGGTGTCTGTGAGATCTTCGGACTCAGAGTCGATCAAATTCACACGGCCGCTATAAGTAGGGTCTCTCTCCTCGGGAGTCATAACCTGAATGAGCAGAACCTGACGCTTTTTATATGAAAGATAATCTACGGCGCGACGCCAATCGCTATCGGTAAAGAAGTCGGAAATGATGAGGGTAAGACCGTCGTTATTTCCTGTATTTTCACAACCGACAACAGCAGCATCAATGTCGCTCTCACCGTCAAAGGTGAGATTTTCAAGTCCCGTCATAGCACTAAAGAAGGCGCGTTTGCCAACGATTGTGCCAAATGGGTCTTCGGCTTTATTGCCTTTTATCAGTTTATAGGACACCTTGTCCATATTGTGTACTGAGAGGTATCCGAGAGCTGCAGCGATTCCAACGGTGAATGCCGCCTTCTGCGGATTGTCCTTTCCCATCGAAGCCGAGCAGTCAATAAAGATTTGCGTGTGCATCTGTCTTTCGTCTGTAAAGAGCTTTAAGAAGAATTTCTCAAAGCGGCTATACAAATTCCAGTCGATACGGCGGATATCATCACCCAAAGCATACTCACGGTAATCGGCAAACTCAACCGTTTGACCGTAAGTCTTTACAAGGTGCTTACCGCCGAAGAAGCCTGCAAGATCTGCTCGCATCTCCAGTGACAAGGTCTCCAAACGACTGAAAAATTCGTCGTTTAAATAAGAGCCTTTCATTTAATTACTTTCTCCCAAACAATTTGCGCTTTTTGTTTTCGCCCTCGTCTGCAGCATTGGATTCCACAGTGGTTTCGGTAACAACGGGAGCTGCGGACTTTACGTCCTTGATTTTATTCTTTTCAACGAGCTCGTCAATAATCATCTTAATGATTTCGTCTGCACTTACGCGCTCTGCAACAGCTTCAAAGGTGAGCTTCATTCTGTGGCGGAGAACAGGGTATGCGAGTTCGTTGATATCGCTATAGGAAACGTTGTAACGTCCGTTCATGAGAGCCTTTACCTTAGCAGCGGAAATGAGAGCCTGACCTGCACGGGGAGAAGCACCGAGACGAACGTACTTTTTAGCAGCTTCGGATGCGCATTCGCTATCGGGGTGAGTAGCGGAGCAGAGCATCATTGCATATCTCATAACCTCGGTAGCTACGGGAATAGCATTTGCGGTCTTGCGCATTTCAAGAAGGTCAGCGCCGTTACAAGCAGCGTCTGCAACCTCTGCCATGGTCTTTTGAGTCATGTTAACGATGTCCATCAGCTCATCGAGAGAAGGATTCTTAACGATGATCTTAAACATGAAACGGTCCATTTGCGCCTCGGGCAGAGGATATGTACCGTCTTGCTCAACAGGGTTTTGGGTTGCCAAAACGAAGAAGGGCTCTTCGAGCTTTCTGGAAACGCCCATTACGGTAACGGTGTGCTCCTGCATTGCCTCGAGAAGTGCAGACTGCGTTTTAGGAGTTGCACGGTTAATTTCGTCCGCGAGGATGATGTTGGAGAAGATAGGACCGGGTTGGAACTCGAAAGTAGAGTTGCCGTCTTCGCCCTTAACGATGATGTTGGTACCCGTAACGTCTGCGGGCATCAAGTCGGGAGTGAACTGAATTCTGGAGAAGGGGAGGTCAAATACACGACCAAGGGAACGTACCAAACGGGTTTTACCTACACCGGGTACACCTTCCAAGAGAACGTTACCGCCTGCGATCATAGCGATAACCGCGCCTTCGATAACTTCTTTTTGACCGATAACGTCACGGCCGATCTGCGTGAAGATGTTCTCACACTGTACTCTAAACTTTTCAAGATTTTGTTCTGTAATCATGAGCTTACTTTGCCTCACTTTGCATTTTATATTTTATTTTTATTTTTTATTACTGAATTGTGGAATAGTAACGTTCGATGATTTTGCGAATGTGGTCGGGAATATTTTCATCGTTTTTCAAATATTCCAAAGCCTGTTGATAGTATTCACCGATAACGTCGCGGTAGTAGGTCTGACCGTCAATTACTTGGTTGACCTCAACGTATTTTTCGCCACTGGTTGGGGGAGCACTGGGATCGGTGGTTTCTTGATCTCCCTCGCCGTCGCTGGGTACGTCGTCTGGCTTGTCTTGGTCGTCGCCCGCATCATTGAAGTTATCCATCAGGGCAAACACCGCAGATACGCTGATGTTTCGCTGAACGTTTTCATCTACGCGGTAGGGAGTCTGTATGCCGTCGCTCCAACACAGGAAGACATAGCCTTCATCGGCAATGGCGATTACCATTTCGCCGGAAGATCCCTTTTCAACGGTCTGCTCTTTTTCACCAATCAGAATACCACCCTTGGATGCTTCATATTGAACCGTGTATTTGGGGAGCGGCTCGGGAGGGAATATCATACGCCACACCTCGGCACCGGTGGGCAAAATGCCACGAGTGCTAAGCTCCTCAACCGTTGCCATACCTGCAAACAGCAAGAGAGAGAGGCAACAAAGGAGGATTGCCAAGGTCGAGATCTGAATCTTTAACTGTTTCGGCTCGACGGTTGCCATTTTCTCAAGAGCATCTTCTCTTTGCTTTTGAGCGATGTAAGAATCGTCATCCGCGAACTCTACCATGGTGATTGCACGCTCGTCAAGACCGAGTCGGTCAATGCGTTGTGCATTTGATTTGATTGACGGGCGGAATGCGGTAAAGTAGAATAACACACCTGCTATTACAGATGCCGCCATGAGAGCCGCGAGAGCGACCCATAAAAGAGATGCTTCTAAAAACCAACAGGCGACCGCGGTCGCAAATGCAACCACAG
>JAFYRH010000222.1 GCA_017559555.1 Clostridia bacterium | reverse complement strand
CTTCGGTTTCGTTTTGAACAGCAAGTTCACAATGACTCTTGAAAGTGTTAATGAGCCTATGGCGCTGTCCACGCTCACTCTTATGCCTTACAAGGCAGCTGACAGTTACGAAGTTTACCGTCAAAAGGTAGAAGCGATTGTTGGCAATGCACAAGGTCAAGACGTTATCAAGATCGAGGCAGAGAATCCCACCGCAACATCCTCTAACGTTGTATACCCCGTTGAGGACCGCGCATCGGCTCTCACCTCTCCCGTTGACCCCAGTGTTCAACTTCTCAACACCGTAGGTGGCGAAAAGTGGGCAACCTCCGGCCAATGGGTTGAATATAGCTTCTCGGTAGATTCCTCCGGTTGGTACGATATTTACACAAGATTCAAGCAAAGCTACTTGGACGGTATGTTCACCAGCCGTGCATTGACCGTAACCACTAACTACGGCAATGATGAAGCAGCATATAAGGCGGCCATCGGTAACACCGCAGGTTACTATAACGGTCTGCCGTTCTCCGAGGCATCCGGTCTCCGTTATGATTACAGCTCCGATTGGCAAGTAACCAAGCTTACCTCTGTGGGTAGATTGGACGCAAACAACACCTACCAGCTCTATTTTGAAGCGGGCGTTGTTTACACCATCAACCTCAAGGTTACGTTCGGTACTATGAGTGCTACCGTTCGCGAAATCGAACGTATTTTGGAAGCTCTCAACGATGCATACTTGAGCATCGTTCAATACACAGGTCCTACACCCGACGCATACCGTGACTATAACTTCTACCGTATGCTTCCCGACACATTGGACACTCTGTTTGCAGAAAAAGAGGCTATCGCTAACCTCTCTGCATTCTTGCGTGAGGGCGCAGGCGTATCTTCCACCTATACCGGTACTTGCGACAAGCTCGTTGACTTGATCGGTAAGATGGTTGTTCGCGGCGGTGAAGGCGTTGCTTCCGGCTTGAGCAACTTCAAGGCTTACTCCGGTGGTATCGGTACTTTCTTGGGCGACGTTAAGACCCAACCTCTGCAAATCGACTATTTGATGATTCAACCCGCAACCGCAGAAGCACCTAAGGCTACTCCTAACTTCCTTGAAGCATTCGTTCACGAAATCAAGAGCTTCTTCTGGACCTTCTTCCGTGACTATAACAGCATGGGTACCGCAGAAGATTACGATAAGGATAACTCCGTCGTCGTTGTATGGCTTCCTTCCGGTCGTGACCAAGCGAACGTTGTTCGTAATATGACCGTCAACGGATTTACCCAAAAGAACGGTATTGCTGTAAACCTCAAGCTGGTTAACGGTGGTACGTTGCTTCCTTCTATTCTTGCAGGCATGGGACCTGACGTTTACCACGGACTTGGTGACGATACGGTTATCAACTACGCAATTCGTGGCGCTCTGATCTCAATTGAAGAGTTCGCCGAAAAGTACAAATACGACGAAGATGGAAGCGTAAAAGAAACTTACGTGGATTGGGAAACGATTTGTGGCCAGTTCAACGAATCTGCAATGCTCGTATTCGGTGTTCCGGACGCGGATGATGAATGGCACTACTACGGTTTGCCCGAGTCTCAGTCCTTCTCTATGATGTTCCTGCGTTTGGATATCCTGAACGAAATCGGTATTGAGATTCCTCAAACTTGGGATGACCTTTATAAGGCACAATCCAAGCTCCAAAACCACAACATGGAAATCGGTGTTGGCGCCGACTATTTCCCCTTCCTCTATCAAAGCGGCGGTAGTATTTGGGCTGACGAAGGTATGAGAATCAACCTTGACTCTGAGGTTGCTCTTTCCGCATTTAATAAAATGTGTAACATGTTTACACAATATTCCTTCCCCTACGACTACAGTGGCGCTAACCGTTTCAGAACCGGTGAAATGCCCATTCTGATTTCCGGTTACACAGGTCTTTACAACCAGCTCAAGGTATTTGCTACCGAGCTTGACGGTTGTTGGACATTCGTTCCTATGCCCGGCACAATGCGTGAAGATGGCACAATCGATAACCACATTCTTGCAGGCTCCTCTGCGGTTGTTATGGTTAGCGGTGCAAAACACGAAGAAGATGCTTGGGAATACATGAAGTGGTACACCGGTGCTGAAGCACAAGCTACCTACGCAAACGAAATGGTTGCTATTATGGGTGAATCTGCGAAGCACGCAACCGCAAACAGAGAGGCGCTTGCAAGCATGCCTTGGACTGCTGACGAATACGTTGAAGTTAAAAAGCAGTTTGACAATCTGTTGGCTATTGAAAACTATCCCGGCTTCTACTACGTAGGCCGTCACACCTCTTTCGCATTCTTGGCAGCATACAACGACGATAAGGATCCCACAACCGAGATTCTTCGTTACGTAAATACCATCAATGCAGAAATTACCCGTAAGCGTCAAGAGTTCAACCTCGAAACCGTTGAGCTTGGCAGCACGCTTGCTGAAAAGAGATCCAACCAAATCCGTGAAGCACTTGGCGTGCTCGAGGATCGTGGCTTGATCAGCAGAGACAGTGATCTTTACGATCAAGCAATGTACGGTATTGTTAACCAAAACGTTTCAATTTTGAAGATCGCATACGAACTGTTCAAGGATGAGTACTTGAGCAAGTATGACGGCTCCGAAAAGACGATCACCAAGGTTAGTGGCAAAACGGCAGTCGTTCCCACCTACTTTGTAAACGTTAACAAGCAAACCCTGCCCGAAGCAAAGGATGGCAGCGGCGGATACGAGATTGACAAATTGACCGATATGGAATTGCTTTACTTCATTTCGGAAGCTTTGTTGGATACCGCAAACGCTTACGCTTCCTACCGTGCTTCTTCGACAGCATCTTAATAAAGGAGGATAAATAGAAATGGCAAAACAAAAAGCAGCGCAAAAAGCAGTTGCCAGAAAAGACATTACCTATTGGGAATATACCATTAGAGAAATGAAGCGCAACTGGATTGCTTACGTTATGATTCTTCCTTACGTTGTAATCTTCTCCCTGTTTACCCTTTGTCCTGTTGTCCTCTCCTTTGTTGTAGGTTTTACCGACTTTAACATGTTGCAATGGCCCAACTTTGTTTGGCTTGAGAACTACATCAACCTGTTCTTTGCAGACGATATCTTCCTTATCGCCTGCAAGAACACCTTGATCTTTGCGGCAATTGTAGGTCCTTCTTCCTATATCATGTCTTTCTTGGTAGCTTGGTTTATCAACGAGCTTCCTCCTCGCATTCGTGCGATCATCACCTTGATTTTCTATGCACCTTCCATTTCCGGTGGTGTATATATGATTTGGGGTACGTTGTTTGACGCCGATACCTACGGTTGGGTTAACGCAACCCTGATTGAGGTTGGTATCATTCAAGACCCGATTGCGTGGTTTAAGGATGCAGACTACATCATGCCTCTTTGTATTGTAGTTTCGCTGTGGACATCTCTTGGCACGTCCTTCCTTTCCTTTATTGCAGGTTTGCAGGGCGTTGACCGTTCCTTGTACGAGGCAGGCGCCGTTGACGGTGTTAAGAATCGTTGGCAAGAGCTTTGGTTCATCACTCTCCCCAGCATGAAGCCGCAGTTGATGTTCGGTGCAATCATGGCAATTACCGGCTCCTTTGGTTTCGGCGGCGTTGTAAGTGCGCTTTGCGGCTTCCCGTCGGTTGACTACGCAGCACACACCATCACCCACCATCTGGACGACTACGGCGGAGCACGTTACGAAATCGGTTATGCATCCGCAATTGCAACAGTGCTCTTTGCAATTCAAATTTTTGCAAACAAGGTCGTTTCCAAGGCTCTCTCAAAGGTAGGTACGTAATATGGCAAAATTAAGAACAAGACGACATAGAGTTGTATTATCCCGTTCTGCGGGAGGCGACGCCGGTATTACCGTTGTATTGACGATCCTTGGCGCGTTCATGTTTCTCCCTATGGTGTATGCGATCTCTCAGGCGTTCAAGCCTTTGGATGAGTTGTGGATGTATCCTCCTCGCTTCTTCGTAAGACAGCCTACACTCAAAAACTTCTCCGACCTGTTTACCTTGATGAATGACTCGTGGGTTCCTTTCTCCCGTTACATCTTCAACACGGTATTCACTACGGTTATGGGTACGTTCGGACACTTGTTTATTGCATCCATGTGTGCATACTCCCTGGCGAAGATCAAATTCCCCGGCGGCAAATTTGTGTTCAAAACCATTCGTTCGTCCCTGATGTTCTCTTCCACCGTTGGTGGTATCACCAGCTTCATGATTATGACCGCGTTGCACTTGGTAGATAGCTACTTGGCTATCATCATTCCTGCATGGGGCGCAACCTTGGGTCTGTACCTGATGAAGCAGCATATGGACTCCACCGTTCCTGATACCGTACTGGAAAGTGCGCGTCTCGATGGTGCGAGCGAAATCCGTACGTATTGGACAATTGCAATGCCTATGGTTAAGCCCGCGTGGCTGACGTTGATCATCTTCTCGTTCCAAGGACTTTGGAACCAAGGCTCGTCCATTTACATTTATTCCGAGCAGCTCAAATCCATCAACTATGCAATCGGTCAAATTATGGCCGGCGGCATTAAGCGTTCCGGTGCGTCTTCGGCGTCCTCGGTACTTATGATGATGGTTCCTATCACGGTATTCGTTATTTCTCAGTCGAACATCATTGAAACAATGGGTTCGAGCGGTATGAAAGACTAAAAGGAGGACAATATGAAAAAGTTTACATCTGTAATATTGCTGGTATTGTCTCTCACAATGATCATATCCGCAATGACCGTTGGTGTTTCGGCATCCTCCGCTTATCAAACTTATACATATTCTATTAGTGGTACCGCTCTGTATTCTCCCGATGCTTATTCTGCAGATGAAGCATTGATTTATGCAGACATGAACCTTCCTATGGATTTCAACAATCCTAAGGATATGATTACGGATAAGGAAGGCAACATTTATATTGCTGACACCGACAATAACCAAATCGCAATTTTGAACCGTTACTTTGAGTTCCAAACTTACATTACCACATTCTATAACGGTGCAGGTAACAACGATAAGTTGGTAGCTCCCCAAGGTGTATTCGTTACCGACGAATCCATTTGGGTATGTGACACCGGTAACAACCGTTTGGTAGAGTTTGATAAAAAGACACTTGGCTTTAAGCAGATCATCGACCCGCCTGAAAGCCAATTGCTCAGCGACAACGCAGCCTACAAGCCGATTGCTATGGCAATTGACCAATACGGCAGAATTTACGTTGTTTCTTCCTCCACCAACCAAGGTATTATCGTTATGAACTCCGAGGGTGCTTTCGTAGGCTTCATCGGTGCGCAGGCGGTTACCATTTCTGCATGGGAAATTCTTTGGAGATCCTTCCAAACCGATGCACAAAGAAAATTGACCGCAACAAAAACTTCCGTTATTTATAACAACATTGCAATCAGCGCCGATGGCTTTATCTACGTTACCACCTCCGGTATCGCAGAAAGCTCTGTTGCAGGTGCTATCACAGGTAAAGACCGTACCGGTAAGTACGCTCCCGTAAAGATGCTCAACCCCTCGGGTGACGAAATTATGAGACGTAACGGCTTCTGGCCTCCGGCAGGTGAAATCGACTTTAAGACCAGCGGCGGTGTTTCTACCATCGTAGACGTTGCAACCGGTCCCGAAAAGACTTGGTCTATTGTTGATACCAAGCGTGAAAAGATCTACACCTACGACTTTAACGGTAACCTGTTGTTTGCTTTTGGTGATACAGGTACAATGTTGGGTAGTATTTCCAACGTATGTGCAATTGCTTACCAAGGTGACAAAATGCTCATTCTTGACTCCGGTTCCAAGAGCTTGATCGTTTACACTCGTACCGAGTACGGTGATGCACTGATTCAAGCGATTGCGGCTGAAAACTCCTTGGACTATGATTTCGCTATTGAATGTTGGGAAAAGGTTTTGCAAAGAAACTCCAACTTCGACGCAGCGTACGTTGGTATCGGTAATGCACTTTACCGTAGCGCCGACTACGAAGAAGCTCTCGAATACTACGAAAAGGCATACGACACCACCAACTGGTCCGAATCTTACAAGATGGTTCGTAAGGATTGGATGTCTGTTTGGCTCTTGCCCGTAGTTGGTTTGATCATTGTTCTGGTTGTTTTGATCACTAAGTTCCTTGGTTGGGCAGCTAAGGTTAACAAACGTGTTGCAACCGACGGACGTGAAAGAAAGAAGTTCTGGGAAGAAGTTATCTACGGCTTCTACGTAATCTTCCACCCGTTCGACGGCTTCTACGATTTGAAGCACGAAAAGCGCGGTTCTGTTCGAGCATCCCTTGTATTCATCGGCTTGACCATTCTTTCGTTCTTCTATCAAGGCATCGGTCAGGGATACGTTGTAAATCCCACCGGCGCGACCTCCACACTGTGGTCGCAAGCCATCTCTGTGTTGGTTCCTTTCTTCCTCTTCATACTTGCAAACTGGTGCTTGACCACCCTGTTTGAAGGTGAAGGAAGCTTTAAGGATATCTTTATTGCATCCTCTTACTCGCTCTTGCCCTTGTGCCTCTTCATTGCACCTGCAACGTTGGGCTCCAACTGGGTAAGCACAAGTGAAGTACAGCTTATTGATTTATTGGTAAGCATTGCATTTATTTGGACAATTATGCTTCTGTTCTTTGGAACTATGGTAACGCATGATTATCCCATCTTTAAAAACCTGATTACCATTGTTGGTACAGTGGTAGCAATGGCGTTCATCGTCTTCCTGGTACTCTTGTTCGGTATGTTGCTCTCAAAGCTTGTAAGCCTTGTAACAAATATCGTAGTAGAAATTCAGTATCGCACATAACGATAGATAGGAGGTAGAAAAAATGAATCTTACAAAACGCATAATTTCAACATTTTTAGCTATCGCTATGGTGCTTGGTGCTTTCACCGCGTTGTTTACCGTGCAGGTATCTGCTGCTACAAGCAGTAAAGCAACCGAAGAAGAGGAAAAAATCCTGATAGAAGATTATGTTACCAAAGTTTATAACAACCCCGAAGAAAAGCTTGCCAGCATGGAGCTGATGCGTACCGTTGGTAACTACCAGCTGTGGGCAGATAAACTCAGCGGTGAGGTTGCTTGGGTAGAAACCGATGCAAACGGCAAACCTACCGAAAACATCCTTTTCACCAACCCCTATGATGTAGCAACTTCCAAGGGTTCTAAAACAACAAAGCAAGAACTGCTTTCTCAAATTATTGTCTCCTTCACCGACCAAACAGGCACATCTAAGCAGCTTTACAGCTACACCGATGCTGCATTGAACGACCAAATCACCATTGACCTCATCAAGGGTGGTATTCGTGTTGAATACATCATCGGTCGTGAGGACGGTAGAAAGCTTATTCCTAAGTTGATCTTGGATGACAGCTTCCAAGAAAACATTGTTAGCAAAATTGAAGCAGCAGCAGCTCCCGGCGGTCCCCTTGAAAAAGAGGAAAGCGGTAAGGCTGTTAAGTGGTTCTTGAATGCTTGGTTGGAGTTTGACCCCAACACGATGCCTCCGCTGATGGCGAGAGAATACATCAACAAGTATCCTGTTTTGGGCGAGACCTACGAGGACGAGAACGGCAACACCGTTTATCCTATCTTGTGGTCTTGGTCCGATAAAATGTCCAACGCAAACGACACTCTCAGACGTGAGCTTTGGATTAAGACTTATTGTCCCGACTACACCTTTGAGCAATTGGATGCAGACCACGAAGCAACCGGTTACGTAGCAAAGGATGAAAAGTATCCCGTATTTAAGATGGCATTGGAATATTATCTCGATGCTGAAAACGGTCTTACCGTTCGTCTGCCTTGCAACGGCTTGCGTTACGACGCTGCAACCTACAACTTGCAAAATCTGACCGTTCTGCCTTATATGGGTGCGGCTAACTATAAGAACGCAGGTGTTTCTTATGAAGTTGAAGCAGCCGACGGCACGGTTACAAAACAAACCTTGGAGAACTACACGTTCTTCCCGGACGGTTCCGGTGCACTGTTTGATCACGCCGAGCTTGGTACTTCTACCGAAAAAATGCTGGGATATGTTTATGGCGAAGACTTTGCATATCACCAACTCATCGGCTTGAAGTTCCACAAGGCAGTTCGCTATCCCGTTTACGGCGTTGTTGCCAGCGAGCTTTACTATACGTATAGCTACGCAACCGGCGAAAAGGATGCAAACGGTCAACCCATTAAGGTTACCGAGCGCGTTTCTTGCACAGTTACCACCGAGGATGCTTTGATCAAGTCTCTTGAGGCAAGAAACATCTTCTTGACTACCGAGGATATTCAAATTGAAGCATACCAACGCGGTTATGCTGCATTTGTAGATGAAGCGGATTCCTTTACAAGATTCCAATTGTACCACGGTGGTGCATTGCACAATTACAGCACCATTTACCCCTACTTCAACCCCAAGGCAAGTGACACATATAGCCTTTCCGGTTCTATTGCAAGCAGCGCAGAAAGCGTTGGTATTAAATCGGATAGAAAATACACCGGTAGCTTTACGCTCCATTACGTTATGTTGACCGATGATAACGTTGCTGCCGAAAGAAAGACCACTAAGTATTACACTACTTCTTGGTTGGGTATGGCAGAGGCTTACCGTGATTACTTGACCCGTACCGGTCAGCTTTCCACTGCTCTTACCGAAGAGGATGTACAAAACGATATTCCTCTGTACATCGAATCTTTTGGTGCATTGGAAACTCAAGAAACCATTGCTACAATTCCCGTAATGGTTATGACACCCCTGACCACCTTTGAAAACGTTTGGACGATGTATTCTGAATTGAACAATCTGAACGTTAAGAACATCAACTTCAAGTTGACAGGCTTTGCAAACGGCGGTATGTACGCTACAATGCCTTACAATTTGAAGTGGGAAAAGAACGTTGGCGGTGCAAACGGCTTTAAAGAGCTGATTTCCAAGGCAGACGAAGTGAATTCCGGTAGTGACGGTTCTCACCTTGGTTTGTATCCCGACTTCGACTTTGCATATTCGCAAGGCGACACTATGTTCGATGGCTTGAATTTGAAGAAGGATGCCGTTAAGACTTTGGATAACCGTTATACTCGCTATCGCGCTTATGACGCAGCAAAACAAAGCTTTACCACCTTCTATCAATTGGCAATTTCTCCTTCCCGTTACAGCAAGTTCTATGAAAAACTGCTCTCCAATTATGAGGATTATAAGCTTGCATCTATGTCGGTAGCATCTCTCGGTAACGCCTTGAACTCCGACTTTGATGAGGATGAGCCTTATAACCGCGAGCAAAGCAAGGATTTCACCGAGCAAGCACTTTCCGACATCAAGAACCAAGGCTACAGCTTGATGGTTGATGGCGGTAACGCTTACACTTGGGCATACGTTGACCACATTCTCAACGTAGAGCTTGACTCTAGCCGTTACTTGACATCTTGCGCAACAGTTCCGTTTGTCGGTTCTGTACTGCACGGTTACGTTCAGTTTGCAGGCGCACCTCTCAACGAAGAG
>JAFYRH010000221.1 GCA_017559555.1 Clostridia bacterium | reverse complement strand
GTGTTCTTAACGGATGCTACGCATCCTACACCTCATCCGTCTCGCTTCGCTCGCCACCTTCCCCTCAAGGGGAAGGCTTTTTGGTTATGCGAACTGCTTTTGCATAGCAAAAGCCAGCGGCGACCGCCGCTGGCTAGTAATATTGGGCTTTCAGCCCTTGTGCATACCACCCGTTTGACGGGTGGTTATGATTGTTATTGCACTTCAAGTTCCCCACTCGGTCGAACGGTGACCGTCATTTTGCAATGCTCGGCTTGCGCGCCGTGGATTTCGATGAGGTAATCGAGTTCTATTTTGTTTTCCTCCAAGAGGCGGTTTTCGACCTTGAGGGTGCGAACACAAACTTCGAACTCGGAAAAAGGTGTGTTGTAAAGACAGATGTGTCGTTTGCCTTCTTCAAAGGTCATTGCCGTGCGAACGGGACCCGTGCGAACCATAGATACGAGTTCAGGGTGGGCAGGTTCAAAGCCGATGGCGGTAACAGAACCTTGCATACCCGTCAGCTCACTTTCGGCATAGACCAACTCTACACGGTGTTCTGCTACCAAAAGCTTGCCCTCCATCAGCATTTCGGTGGGCTCGGGCATCTCACCCGTCATAGATTTGAGAGTCTCCTCAAAAGAAGCCGGCAATTCCTCTTCTGCTTCTTCGTTTTCCATTTCCTCGGCAAAGAGAGAGAGGTTCATCTCTACACGCGAGGTCAAAATATCAATCATTACGTTTTGTTTTGTCATTGTTTATCTCTCTTTCTTTGTCTCTTCGCGGCGCAACAGTTCGTTGACCTTGAGCACGGCAAGCTGTGTTTTGCCGTCCAAAATTTCGCCACGCATCACACGCTCGACCATTTCGTCAAGCGGAATTTGCACCACGTCAATGAATTCATCATCGTCGGGATCGGTCTCGCCAAAATCGAGTCCGCGCGCAAGATATAGGTTGATTTTTTCATCCAAAATAGCAGGTGATGCCAAATATGTGCCAAGATAGGTCAAATTCTTGCATCGTGCGCCCGTTTCTTCGCGCAACTCGCGCAAGGTCGCCTCGCGAGGGTCTTCGTCGGGAGCATCGAGTTTGCCTGCGGGAATTTCAAGAGTCACCTGCCCCACGGCATAGCGATATTGGCGCACGCAGATCACCTTGCCGTCATCGGTTAGAGGAAGAACGGCTACTGCACCGATATGTTTGATATATTCACGAAAACCCATAGCCCCATTCGGCAGGTTGATGTCATCAACATAAACGTGCAAAATTTTGCCGTCAAAAACCAATTTAGAGGCGGCACAGGTCTCGATCAAGTGTTCATCACGCATCATTTTTTGCTCTCCTTGTTTCAAGTCTTATATATTATACTATATTTTTCTTAATTTGTAAAGAAGCACTTGCAAAAAAGATAAATTTCTGCTATAATGAGCACAGAACTTTTATGGAGGCAAGGCTATGAAGATAAAAGAAGAACACATCCGCTCGGCAATGCTTTTGGGCGAAGATGGAATTGAAAACTTGACGGCAGCAAAGGTTGCCGTTTTTGGTGTTGGCGGCGTTGGCGGATACGTTTGCGAAGCATTGGCTCGTGCCGGTGTGGGAGAGTTACATTTATTCGATAACGACACTATTTCTCTCTCCAACATCAATCGCCAAATCGTGGCTCTGCACTCCACTGTCGGTCGCCCCAAGGTGGAAGTGATGAAAGAGCGCATCCGCGACATCAATCCCGAATGTAAGGTCGTCACTCACCAAGTCTTTTATCTACCCGAAAACGCCGACGACTTCCCTCTTTTCGACTTTGACTACGTAGCAGATGCCATTGATACAGTATCGGCAAAAATAGAGCTTGCCGTGCGTTGCGCGGCGGCGAACGTTCCCCTCATCAGCGCTATGGGAACCGGCAATAAATTGGATGCTACACGCTTCGCTGTCACCGACCTTTCTAAAACAAGCGGATGCCCCTTGGCGCGTGTGATGCGTCGAGAACTCAAGGCACGCGGCATTACACATCTCAAGGTGGTTTACTCTACCGAAGAAGCCAAAAAGCCTCTCTTCTCCCCCGACGGTGGCGATAGAATTCCCCCGGCATCTCTTCCTTACGTTCCGCCCGTTGCGGGACTTATCATGGCAGGCGAGATCATTCGTGCAATCTCAGAAAAGGAGTAAGGTATGAAAACCGTTGATTTTATTCCCTTTCAGTCTGTCACTCTCACCGATGGTTTTTGGAAAGACAGAAGTGATTTGAACAAGAATGTTTCCCTTGCCAATGTTCGCAAAAGATTTGAAGAGACCGGTCGCTTTGATGCTCTACGCTTCAACTATGCTACAAGCGGCAAAAAACCGCACTTCTTTTATGACTCGGACGTTGCCAAATGGATGGAAGCAGTTGCCTACCTTTTGGAGCAAGACCCCGAAGCTATGCGTGAACACGAGTCGCTTTGTGAGGAGCTCATCGACTGTATGGAGCGTGCACAAAGACAGGACGGATACCTCAACTCCGAGCATCAACAAGTCAGCCCCCACCTCATCTTTTCCAATCGTGACCGTCACGAGCTTTACTGCGCAGGACACCTCATCGAAGCCGCTATTGCCTATCACAAGGCGACGGGACGTGACCGTTTTCTCAAAATAATGGAGCGTTACTGTGACCTGATCGAGCGCGTATTCCTTGTGGAAGATTCCGCAGAATTTGTAACCCCCGGACACGAGGAAATCGAGCTCGCACTCATTAAGCTTTATCGCCATACAAAAAAACAAAAATATTTAAATATGGCACGCTTCTTTTTGGAAATGCGCGGAAACAACAAAAAAGACACCCCCATTTATGAGGACAACCTTTTTGGCTCGCAGGATGACGTAGACATTCGACATTTGGAAAGTGCCAACGGTCACTGTGTGCGCGCGCTCTATCTTTACAGCGGTATTGCCGACCTTGCCGCCGAAACGAGTGATGCCCTTTTGTTTGATAACTTGGAAAAAATCTTCTTTGATATTACAAACGGCAAAATGTATATCACCGGCGGTGTGGGCTCTACCCCCACAACCGAGAGCTTTACCGTTCCTTATGACTTGCCCAATCGCACAGCCTACACCGAGAGCTGCTGTGCCGTGGCAATGATGATGTTTGCCTCTCGTATGCGAAAGCTTTCCAAACAAGCTAAATACGGGCATCTGTGCGAGCGCGTACTTTACAATGCAATGCTTTCTTCAACCTCGCTGGACGGCAAATCCTTCTTCTATGAGAATCCCTTGGAAATCGCCCTGGAAGAATACGGACGCGAGGTGGCAGTTCCCATAAGACAGCGCGCTCGCCTGCCCATTACCCAACGCCTTGAGGTGTTTGGCTGCTCTTGCTGTCCTCCTAACATAAACCGCTTTTTCGCCCATCTTGGCGACTATATTTGCGTTGACGAGGGCGATGCTCTTTGCGTTGAGCAATACATATCAGCCAAATTGAATACCCCTTACGGTACGCTCTGCATCACCGAAGATTATGCTCGCGTTGGTAAAGCATGCATTAAGGGGCACGGCTATACAGCAAAAACAATTTCTTTGCGTGTGCCAGAGTGGTGCAAAAAGCTTACGGTTGCGCTTGACGGTGTGGTTATCTCCCCCGAGGTGCGCGATGGCTATGCTTATATATCAGTATACAAGGATTTCACCCTTGATTTGGATTTTCATATTTCCCTTTCGTTTGTCAGTGCCAATCCTATGGTACGTGACAACGTTGGCAGAATGGCACTGATACGCGGTCCCGTAGTTTACTGCTTCGAGGGTGTGGACAACGGCAACCGCCTCAATCGCATTGAGGTATCGATCGATGCCCTCACCAATGCTATCGAGAAATTGGATTTTCATGGCTTGTATTCGGTCACGCTCTCTGCTTTCCGTTTAAAGGAAAGGACCTCTCTCTATTTTGATGCGTCCCAAAGCACTACCGAAGCAGTACACGTAAAGTGTATTCCCTATTTTGCTTTTGCCAATCGTGGTGAGAGCGATATGCTGGTATGGATTCGCCGCCATAAATAATCGAATTTTATAGAGAAAAATTTAACTTATATATTTACTTTTACATATTTTTATGTTACAATTAGGATGAATGATTACGCAAAGGAGATTTCCCCAAAATGAGAAACCTCAACAATGAAGAACTTTTGGAATATCTGTGCCAAGGGCTCCTGACTCTGCAAACGCCTGAAGAATGCCGCCACTTTTTGGAGGATCTTTGCACGGCTTCCGAATTGCAGGAAATGTCGCGCCGTCTTCTGGCGGCAAAAATGCTGATGGATAATCAAGTTTATACCGAAATTGCGTCACAAACCGGACTTTCCACCGCCACCATCAGCCGCGTAAACCGTTGCATCAAATACGGTAGCGACGGTTATGTGAAGGTTTTGGACAGACTGAACAGAAAGGTGCATCGCTAATGGGTTGCGAAGGTTACGAGGCGATTGCTCGCGTTTACGATAAACTCAATGCCGAAATCGACTACGTCACTTGGGCAGATTTTTTTGAAGCCGCATTTGATCGCTTTTTAAAGACTCGCCCCGAGTTAGTGCTTGACCTTGCTTGCGGAACGGGCAGAATGACACTCGAGCTTGCATCTCGCGGCTACGATATGATCGGTGTGGACGGCAGTGCCGATATGCTTGGCGAAGCACTCCTGCAAAATGACGGTCGCTATAACATTCTTTGGTTGCAGCAGGATATGCGCTCTTTTGAGCTCTATGGTACGGTTGGTGCTGTTACTTGTTGCCTCGATAGCGTCAACTATCTGCTCTCCCCCGAGGATCTTTCCAAATGTTTTGCAACCGTACACAACTATCTTGATCCCGATGGGTTGTTCCTCTTTGATATGAACACCCCTTATAAATTTGAAAACACTTACGGCAGCAATGCCTATATTCTTGAAGATGAGCTCGTGTTTGATGACGGTGAAAAGGCTGCCGTATATTGCGGTTGGCAAAACACCTACCATCCCGAAAGCGGACTCTGCGATTTCGACCTGACTCTGTTTGAAGAGTTGGAAAACGGAGACTATCGCCGCTCGGACGAACATCAAACCGAAAGATGCTACTCCCTCGAGACCGTAAAACAACTCCTTGCCTCGGCAGGATTTGAATTGCTTGGCGTTTGGGGCGGATTTGATTTTTCGGAGCCTACACCCGACTGCGAACGTTGGTACATTGCCGCTCGCGCCATTAAAAAATAACTTTTTTCAAAGGAAACCGTTATGCCTTCAACTATTTTGCGCGCTATGACCTCGGACGGAAGTGCACGTATTCACGTTATCCGCTCTACCGAAATGGTAAACGAGGCCATTCGCATTCACAATACTTCCCCTGTGGCAACCGCCACCTTGGGTAGACTTTTGACAATCACCTCCTTGATGGGTTGTATGCTCGGTGAAAAAACCGATTCGATTACCGTCAGCCTCAAGGGCGACGGCCCCGCAGGAACCGTTCTCGCAGTTGCCGACTACATTGGTAACGTGCGCGGATACATTCAAAACCCTGCAGTTGACCTCCCTCTCAAATCCAGCGGCAAGCTCGACGTTGGCGGTGCGGTTGGTCAGGGATATCTCAACATTATCAAGGATATTGGCACAAACGAGCCTTATCACGGCTCGATTGAGCTTGTCAGCGGCGAAGTCGCTGAGGATATTGCCGCTTACTACGCACAAAGCGAGCAGGTTCCCACCGTATGCGCACTTGGCGTTTTGGTGGAAACCGATCTCTCTTGCCGTGCGGCAGGCGGAATTTTGATTCAGTTGCTTCCCTTTGCCGATCCCGAAACAGTAGACCAACTCGAAAAGAATCTGCCGGCACTTTCCAACGTTTCCGCTCTGTTCGACCAAGGACTTTCCCTTGAAGAAATTGCATCGATTGCCCTGAAAGATATTCCCTTTGATATTTTTGACGAGATCGACGTGGATTATCTTTGCAATTGCAGTCGCGAGCGCACCACAAAAGCGCTCATTACATTGGGTAAGGGAGATTGCATGAAGTTGCTTGACGAGCAAATTGCCGAGGGCAAGAGCGACAAATTGGAGCTTGTATGCCGTTTTTGCAATACAAAGCAATACTACGGTCGCGAGGATATTGAAGAAATCTTCGCACAAAACTGAAAACAAAAAATATTAACATAAATCAAAAAGGAGACCCATTATGTATCGTATTGGTATCGACCTTGGCGGCACAAACATTGCCGCAGGTATTGTAAACGAAGAATTTAAGATTGTTGAAAAGGCAAGCGTTCCTACCCGTGCGGAAAGGGCTGCCGAAGAAATTGTTGCTGATATCGCATCCCTGTGCCGTGACGTATGCGCAAAGGCAAACATCGACATCAGCGAGGTAACGTCGGTTGGTATCGCATCCCCCGGCATCGTTAGCGACGAGAGCGGTGAAGCAATTTATGCAAACAATCTCCCCTTTGACCACTTCCCCATTCTCCCTATGCTTCGCGAAATGCTCCCCATCAAGGAGTTTCACATTGAGAACGATGCGAACGCCGCTGCTTGGGGCGAAGCCATTGC
>JAFYRH010000220.1 GCA_017559555.1 Clostridia bacterium | reverse complement strand
CTGCCATCTCCATTGGTAAGGACGAGGGTGAAGCAATGGCTGTGTTCACTTCCGGTACGGTAGTATTTGATTTCTCCAACGAAGCAGGTCCCTTTATGAGTGATTTCTCTTCTTGGGGTCCCACTCCTGACCTCAAGCTCAAGCCTGAAATCACTGCTCACGGCGGTAATATTTATTCTGCAGTTCCCGGTGGCGGATACGAAGAACTCAGCGGAACCAGTATGGCAGCCCCCAACATGTGCGGTATCACCGTTTTGATCCGTCAACATGTTAAGGAAAAGTACCCCGAGCTTTCCGCAACCGAGGTTCGCGATTTGGTTGAACAGCTTTGCATGTCCACCGCAACCATTGCAAACAATATGAAGGGCAATCCTTACTCTCCCAGAAAGCAGGGTGCAGGTATTGCTGATATCGTTAAGTCTACCACTACCTCCGCATATCTCCATTTGAACGCTGACGGCACAGGCAAACCCAAGCTCGAGCTTGGCGACGACCCCTACCGCACCGGTGTTTATACAATGACGCTTTACCTCAAGAACCTTTCCAGCGAAGCGGTAAGCTACACACTTGGAAACGTTACTATGACCGAAAGTGTTTCCACTTCTGACCCCGAATTCGTAGCGGAAATGGCATATCTGCTTTCTAACTCCGCAGAGTACAACGCCACCGGTGATGGCGTAAGCTATAACAACGGCGTTGTTACCGTTGCAGGCGGCAAGGTTGCTACCGTTACCGTTAAATTGATTCTTTCCGATGCTGACAAGGCATACCTCGATTCCACCTTTGAAAACGGTATGTACGTTGAAGGCTTCATTAAGTTTGATAACGTTGACGCAAACGGCGTTGATTTGAACGCACCTTTCCTTGCATTCTATGGCAACTGGGGCGATGCACCCATCTTCGACTTGGATTTCTATGAAGTAGAAACCGAAGCTCACAACAACGCAATCGACGACGATGATAAGATCAAGGCTGACTACTTTGCTACCATGCCCGTTGGTTCTTACTACTACGACTACGTTATCCCGCTTGGCAGCTTCCTCTATAAGATCGACGAAAGCAAATACACTCCCATTCCCGGTGCAGAAAAATATGCATCTATCTCTTACTTCAACGAGACGATAAACGGTATCTTTGGTGTTTACGCAGGTTTGTTGCGTGGTGCTAAGGAAATGTATATTACGATTACCGATACCACAACCGGTGAGGTTGTTTGGAGTCAAACACAGTACAACTGCTATAAGGCTCACTACGAGGGCACAGCATATCCTTACATCACAAAATTTGAGGATGAAAATGAAGAAATCCTCAAGATGTACAATTACCAAACAGGCGAATACTTTGGCGCTAACAACACCAAGTTTGAGGTTACCATGACCGCAAAGCTTGACTGGGATAGCGGCACAAGAAACGCTATGGATACCTATTCCTTCTCCTTTACCGTTGACTACGAGGCTCCCACGGTTGTTGATGCAACCTTTAGAACCGAGTACGATAAGACCCTGAAAGAGAATAGATACTACGCAGATATTATGGTTTACGATAACCATTATGCAATGTCCCTCCGTCCCGTAATCATCTACGAATATGAAGATGTTAAGGGCAAAACCGTTAAGACCTATGCTTCTCTTGAAGAGTTCGCAATTCCTGTTTATCAAGAAAACATTGGTGAAGTAACCAAGGTTACCTTGGAAATCACCGATTACATTGATCTGATTGCAGAATCCGCACAACCCGACGGTCTTACCATTTATGTAGACGACTACGCACTCAATGCAGGCGTTTCGTTTATTCCTTTCCCCGAAACCGATAGCACCGACCTCGAGTTCGAATTCACAGAACTTGAACTTCCTATCCACGATACTGTTGACCTTACCAAGCACCTCTTCCACAAGGATAGTGCTGAGGCAATTGAAAGCGATTATCTCAGAACCCTGACTTGGGCATCCTCTGACGAAAGCATTGTTGCTATTAAGGGCGGTCAAATCGAAACCCTGAAGCCCGGTACCGCAACCATTAGCGTTACGGGTAGTAAATGGGTAACCTTGAACAATGAAAAGACCGAGGTTCCGCTGTACAAAACCATAACCATTACCGTTACCGAAGAAGAAAAGGATAATCCCAATTCTTCGCTCAAGGTACCGATCAAATCCTTGGAGTTCGTTTCTTACGATACGTTGTTTGCGTTTAGTAACGATATCGATTCTTCCGAAATCGGTGAAACCGGTTCCTTTGGTTACTTTGACGGTAACTGCAGTATTTCCTTCTATCCCTCCGAACGTGTTAAACTCAATTACAACCTCAATCCTTGGAACCTTTCTCTCAACGATGAAAGATATAGCTTTGAGTGGAAGAGTAGTAACCCCAGAGTTGCAACCGTTGATCAAGACGGTGTTGTTACAGCAATTAGCGAGGGTAGTGCAAGAATTTCGTTGCAAATTACCATCGACGGCAAAACATCACTGCTTGCAGCTCGTTGCTCCATTGAAGTAAAGAGTGAATTCGTTATTGAAAACCGTAAGCTCGTAGCTTATAAGGGTAACGGCGGCGACGTTGTTATTCCAGATGATGAGGGTATTTACGAAATCGCTGCATACGCATTCTCTCACTTCTACCTCGACAATACAAAGCCCGGTAAGAATGAGGATGGTGAGTATGACCTTGATGCAAAGAAGGATCCTCTCGGTAACGAAACGATCACCTCTATTGTTGTTCCCGATGGTGTTACCACCATTGCAAAGTAAGCTTTTTATAACTGTTCCAAACTTACAGATGTAGTTCTTCCCGATACCTGTGAGGTTATTGGCAATTACGCATTTGCAAAATGTATCCTCTTGGAAAACATCAACCTTGATGACGTTAAGATCATTTCCGACTATGCATTCCAAGATAACGATAGCCTTACATGCGATGCACTCGGCGGCATCAACCTTTCCGGTGTATATGCAATCGGTAAGCAAGCATTTGCAGGCTCCAGACTTTCTGAGGTTAAGCTCAGCAACCTGAGCCGCGTTAGCGATAGCGCATTTGCAAACTGTAAGCACCTTGTAAGTGTTGAACTCGGTCCCAAGACCAGAATTGCTACAAACATGTTCAAGAATTCTGCAGTTAAGGAAATCGTTATTTACTCCGACATTATTTCCGATTCCGCATTCTACGGCTGTACCAATCTTACAAAGGTAACCATTAAAAACGACCTCACCTATTTGGGTGCAAAGGCATTCTACGGATGCAAGAACCTCACCGAAGTTGTATTTGAGGCAGGTTGTGAAGAAATTGCCGCAGAAGCATTCTATCAATGTGAAAAGCTGAAGACCGTTACACTCCCCGATGGAGAAATTGTAATCGGTGACAATGCATTTGCACGTTCCGGCATTTCCAAGCTCGTACTTGGCAAGAACACCGTCATTAAGAGCATGGGCGTCGCTACATTCGATAAGGTTAGCACGCTGACCGTTGATGTAAGCACCTCCAACTACTACAAGGTAGAAGGTAACGCAGTATACAACAAGAGTGGTGACACACTTGTTCTGTACTTGCCCGGTTCCAATGCAACCACCTTTACTGTTCCCGCAAACGTTAAGACCATTGGTGCCGGTGCATTTGCATCTGCTTCCAGCATTACATCTATCAATTTTGCATCCGGTTCTCTCCTCGAGAACATCGGCTACGGTGCATTTGCAAACTGTGTAAATCTTGGCACTGTAACTCTTCCCGCAGGCAATGTTGTTTCCATTGGCGATGCAGCATTCAAGGGTGCAACCTCTCTCAAAACCATCAATCTTGCAAACGTAAAATCCGTTGGCAAAGAAGCTTTTGTACAAACCGTTATCAATTCTGTGAACATGCCTTTGGCAGGTGTTACAATTGGCGAAAAAGCATTTGCAAACTTGACCTCTCTTAAGGCAGTAACTCTTGGCGAGGGTGCTATCATCGGTGCTTCCGCATTCTACAAGAGCAACGTTGATGCTGTTGTATTCAACGGTGGCAACGTTACCGTTGGCACAAGTGCTTTCGAAAGCTGCACAGCTCTTAGCTCCTTCGATTTCGCAGATCTCGCAGGCACTATCGGTGAGCGCGCATTCTACGGTTGCACCAAATTGACCGAAGTTAACATTCCCAACGTTACCGAAATCGGCGCATACGCATTCCACAGCTGCTCTGCTATTAGAACGGTTGTTGCCGGCAACCTCAAGGTTGTTGGTGCTGAAGCATTCCGTGGCTGTAAGGCATTGACAAGCATCGATCTTTGCGGTGTTACTTCTCTTGGTCAGCTTGCATTCTATCAATGTACCGCTCTTAGAACAGTAACCGTTGATGAATCTCTTACCAGAATCGAGAGACATACATTCTACAATTGTACAGCTCTTTCCAGCATCGACCTGAGCAATATTACCTTCATCGGCGAAGCTGCTTTCTGTGCAACCAAGCTTCCCGAGACCTTGAATCTTGAAAAGGTTGAATCCATTGGAACCAACGCGTTCTATGGTTGCACAATCAAAACTGTTAACGCACCGAAGCTCACCAAATTGGAAAAGAGTGCATTCAGCAATTGCTCTGTTCTTACAACCCTCAATGCCCCCGAGCTTTGCGAGGTAGGCGAACAAGCATTCTACAAGTGCACATACTTCAAAACATTGAATGCTCCCAAGATTGAAAAGATTGGCGATAACGCATTCTCCCTTACCGCTATTGAAGAATTCGAAGTTTTCGAAGCTCTCACCGAGCTTGGAACAAGCGCATTTGACGGATGTGCAAAATTCACCGGCTTCTATGCAATGGTAGATGGCGAAAAGGTAACAAACGTTGACTTTGGCACAGTTAAGCTTGTAGACGGCGTTCTTTACAGCAAAGTTTCCACAGGATATATTCTTGAATGCTATCCTCAAAACAAAGAGGGTACCACTCTTGAAGTAATGGAAGGCACCATTCGCATTGAGTACGGTGCTGCTCGCCAAAACAAATATCTTGAAAAGGTTGTTCTTCCCGCATCCTTGCTTTACGTTGGCGACTATGCGTTTGATGGATGTGATAATCTCAAGACCGTTCAGTTCAATTCTTACTATGCTCCCACACTCGAGGGTACCTGGTCCGGCGACTATGCTACCACCATTACTCCTGAAAACGCGGATGTTTTTGAAAAGTTTGAAGAGCTTTACGGCTACAACTTCTATTACCACACCGCAAAGAAGATGACCAACTTCTCCGATTTCTATTTCTACTCCAACTTTAAGGATCAAGTAGGTACCAACAACGCATCCGGCTTGGTTTGTGTCATTCCCGAAAACTCCTCCGGCTATGATTCTTACATTTACAGTGTTTACTTCACTGTTAGTGAAAAAGAGACCAGCGGCAAGGTAATGGGTGCATACGCAATCGCATTTATCAATGCGGTTAAGAAGCTCCCCGAAGTAGCAACCAGATTTGACGGCGAACTCGTTTCTGTTGCAATCGATGCATACAACGCACTTGTAGATAGAACAAACGAGATCTCCCTTATTGATGAAGCGTTTGTTGCAAAGTTCAATCAAGCTCGCAGCGAATACTACGTTGACGTTACCGAAAACAAGATTGCAAAGCTTTACGGTATGTATAACAACGAGTATTGCTTCAACATGGTTAAGGATGCAAGAGCAAGCTACCTCGCACTCACTGCAGAAGAGCAGGGAAGAGTTGCAAACGGTGCTATTCTTGAAGAAAAGATTGCGGCTCTTACCGCAGCAATGGGCGTAACCCCCGACTTTACCAAGAATTATGCAGATCACTTCGAAACCAATGTTCCCGGTGAGGATTCCGGAAACGATTCCTCCGACGTCAAGGACGGCGGCAACACTCTCGTTGTCATTCTTATCATTGCAGGTGCGGTAATCGTTCTTGCAGGTGCAGGTGTTGCTATCATTCTTGTTAAAAAGAGCAAGGTTGCAAAAACCGCTCCCAAAACGGAGCAACAGACCGAAGCAGTAGAGGAAAACACCAATTCTGCAGAGGGATCTGATGACTCCACAACAACAGAAGTAGAGGATAAATAAAATGAAAAGACTTCTGATACTGATTTCAATAATGGCGATCGCCCTCACCCTGACAATTGCTTTGTCGGGGTGCGCGGGCGGCACCGATGATTTTGAAGGCAAGAACATCGTTACCTTCTATGTGAATGGTGGCATTTTGAATTATGGAACTTCCAGCACAAAAACAAGCGTAAATTTCGCTTATTATCCCGGAACTTATATTCTCGATCCCACCGAGGATATTCCCAATTATTCCCTTACAAGAAGCGGATACGATTTTACCGGTTGGTATACCGATGAAGCTTGTACGCCTTCTTCCAAGTGGGATTTCAATACTCCCTTTGATACCCCCACCCTCACACTTTACGCAGGTTGGGAAAAAGCAATTAGACACACTTATTCGGTTTATTACGTAACAGAAAGCGACGGAACTCCCGTAAAGCTCGGTGATTATAATGCTCTTGCAGGCGACACCTTCTCCGACTGGAAAGATATTGCCGCACTGAGAACAGGGTACACCTGCATCGGTTATTATTCCGATAAAGAGCTTACCACTCCTTGGGATCAAAGCTTCGCACACCCGGGCGGAGAAACAGACGTTGACATTGCCGTTTACGCAGATTATATCGAGGGTGAATGGGAACTTGCCGGCAATTACGACCAACTGAAGCGCGCAATTTCGCTCGGCAACGTATATATCACCGCTGATATTGATTGCGATGGTAAGGAATTCCCTGTAGTAACTTCCTTCTCCGGCATTTTCAACGGTAACGGTTATACGATTTCCAACTTTAAAGTAAGCAAGAGCGGAACCGCAGCAACGCCTACCGCTGCAATTTTCAAGAGACTTACATCCACAGCGCAAGTTGTAGACGTGAATTTTGAAAACGTTACATACGTGTTCAACGATATCAGAGAAAGCACGGGAGCCGTTAAGGTTACACCCAAGCTTGCAGCTCTGACAATCGATATGCAAGCAGGCGCCAAAGTGAAAAACGTTACCGTTACGGGAACGTTGACAACTAACTATACAGGTGAACTTGCATGCGTTCAATCGGTTTACTATTACGAAGGAACCCCCGATGCAGCAGTTATGGCAGGTGTTGATTCGTTCAACGCTCAAATAACCGTTAATTAACAGTAGCACTACATAAAAAGGAGTCTATAACAAAAATGAAAACCACTAAAAAAATTCTCAGTTTGATTATCGCTTCCATCATGCTTTTGAGTAGCTTTACAGCTTTTATCAGCTGTGATAGCACCGGAACCGTAATCGACAACGAAACCACCCGTCTCGTGCTTTCTACTTCCGAGCTCGACGGTGTATTCAACCCCTTCTATTCTACCTCCGGACCTGACAACACCATCATTGGTATGACCCAAATCGGTATGCTTACCACCGATATCTACGGTAAGCCCGCTTATGGTGAGGATGAAGCTTGTGTAGTTCTTGACTACGAGGCTGTTACCGAAACCGATGCGACAGGCAAAAACATTACCTACACCACTTACTATTTTGTTATTAAGAACGGTCTGAAGTTCTCCGATGGAACACCTCT
>JAFYRH010000219.1 GCA_017559555.1 Clostridia bacterium | reverse complement strand
TGAAACAAACGGTCTCAACCGTGCTAAATTTTATCAGTTGGCATTGTTCCCAATGAACAATGGCGCAACAAACGTATATTTTGTACTGATTCTTTCTTACATTGCCAATTTCGGCAACGCAGTTCTCGGTCTTGCAATGCTGTTTGCATCCTTTATGGTTACGGGAATGCGTGTGTTTGATGCCATCACCGACCCGATCATTGGTGCCCTGATGGATAAAACCAACACCCGTTTTGGTAAATTCCGTCCCTTCATGGTAATCGGTAACGGCATTATGGCTATCAGCGTACTCCTTTTGTATGTTGTAACGCCTCTCGTTCCCGCAACGGTAATGTGGCTTCGTTACACCCTGTTTATCGTTTTGTATGCTGTTTGGGTAATCGGATACACATTCCAAACCTCTGTTACCAGAAGTGCACAAGCGGTTTTGACAAACGACCCCAAGCAACGTCCTCTCTTTACTGTTTTTAACACCATCGGCTCTCTTGCCGGTATGGGCATTATGCAGGTTGTGGGAATGGTTATGGCGTGGGATTCCTTTGCAGGGGACTACAACGCAAAGTGGTATGCGATCATGACTCCCATCGGCATTGCTATTTCGATCATCCTCACCATTTTGGCAATTATCGGTATTGCCGAAAAAGATAACGAAAAGTATTTCGGTATCGGTGGCGGTCAACAAGAAGCGCTCAAAATTTCCGAATACATCTCCATTGTCAAAGCCAATAAGCCGCTCCAGCGTTTGATGGTAGCAGGTGGTGGATGCAAGCTCGCCCTTGCCATTGCACAAAATATGACCGTTCTCATCATGCTTTACGGCTGTATGATGGGCAACTACGATACCTTCAATATGGTATTTATGGCACTTGGATACGTATTCAGTGCTCCGTTCTTCTTGCTCACCGTTAGAACTTCGCAAAAGCACGGTCAAAAGGCATCGCTTATGAAGTATGTCAAAATTGCGCTTGCATGTTACGTTGGAGTTCTTGTGCTTTTGATTTTGTGGCAACAGGGCAATCCCGCTTTCAACCTCAGTTTGGTAGGTGATGGAGGACTCTCTATCAATCTTTATACCATTGCATTTATTCTTTGCTTTGGCATTGGTTACGGTGCATACTATTCCACAGCCGATATGCCCATTCCTATGGTTGCCGACTGTGCCGACTATGAAACTTATCGTTCCGGTAAATTTATCCCCGGCATTATGGGCACACTCTTCTCGTTGGTCGATAAGCTTGTATCTTCTCTCGCGGCAGCAGTTGTTTCCGTTGCACTCATGTGCATCGGCATCAACGATTTACCCACAAAAATTACACCGTATGCCAATGGTATGAACTGGGTTGTTATCGTGCTCTTCTGTCTCATTCCTATGCTCGCATGGGCGCTCACTCTTATTGCAATGAATGGATATTCCCTTGACGGTAAGAAAGTAAAGACCATTCAAGCAGTTAATGCCGCACGTAAAGCAGCCGTTGCTGACGGTATGTCGATGGAAGAAGCAATGGCTACCATTACCGACGAAACGATTGCAAATGCCGAACAAAAATAAAATGTAACTTCGCCTTGCTCCTCTGCCCTATGCAGAAAGAAGCGATTTCCACATTCAAAACCAAAAGGGGCTGAGTCATTAACTGAGCCTAAAAAAAGAAAAAACGGATACTCTTTACCGAAAAGGTATTGAGTATCCGTTTGCTTTTGTGTCCATAGTTTTTTGTTTCATATGCCTTCTTCCCCGCGTTTTGAATTGTTTGGATCAATTATAACGCGGTTTCCAACATACGTACACGGGATTTGGAAGAAATTCGTGAATTGTTTGCGAATGGGAAAGCAAACGATACTATGCAAAAAAACTCTGTTGTGAGTTTTATTCCGTTTTAGAAATCCACGCACAAGATGCTTTTTTGCACATTTCTTCAATATAATTGCGACGTTGCAAAATCTTGAGCCATTCTTCGGGAATTGCATCGTATCCGTAGAGCGCGCCCGCAAGACCGCCGGCGACGGCGGCGACGGTGTCGGTATCTCTGCCGAGGTTCACCGCTTTGAGGACACATTCTTGATAGGAGTTGGTGTTAAGAATGCACCATAATGCCGCCTCCAACGTGTCAACAACATAACCGCTGCTCTTGATTTCATCACGCGGCAGATCGGCAAAATCAGGCGCAAAGATGCGCTCGTAGCGAGAAAACTCAAAGCGGTTTTGCAAATAGTGCTTTGCTCGTGCAAGAGCATTTTTGATAATGTCTTTTGTTGGATAACTCAATAGATACACCAACACAAAAGAATAGATTAAGCAACCACTGCGCGCGCATTCGTGGCGGTGGGTAAGCGAGGAGCCTTTTTCTATAATGTCCATCCACTCCGCGTCCGGTAGATTTTTGACATAGGCGTAAAGCACAAACGGATGAATGCGCATAAGGGAGCCGTTGCCGTTGGAATACTCATCGTCAAGTCCGCAATTTACCTCGGCATCAAAGCGGTCGGGATCCCAAAATCCCATTTCGTTTTCCC
>JAFYRH010000218.1 GCA_017559555.1 Clostridia bacterium | reverse complement strand
CCCGGGTGCTTCCTATTTTATGGATCACAACCATACCGCAAGCTTTATGCACATCAGCGAAGCGGCGTGTCACCTTTTAATGGCTCTGTACGGCTTTTATTTGTTCTTGACCGAGAAAGTAAAGCTGACTTGGGAAGGCTTTGGTAAAGCCATCGTATTCGTTTATACGTCCATTGGATTTGGCGTGTTCCTGAACTGGTGCTTCCACCTCTCTAACTTTGGTATGGATATGTACGGGGACTATTCTATCTACTTCCTTGATATTTTCGGTACGTTTGAAATCACCTTTATCGCCTACTTGGTGGGCGTGCTTGGAACATTGACCTTGGGATTTTTGTTTGGCATGTTCCTGGATTGGTTTTCGAGACCCCGACAAGTAAGCAAAATTGACAACGCTATTGAACCCGAAGAATACCCCAAATAAACAGAACCCGTAGCTGCGAAAATGCAGCTACGGGTTTCTTTTTGTCGGTTTTGATAAAACCGAATTCATAAGCCCCTTTGGAGCACCCGCCAATTGGCGGGTGCTTTGGTGTTTTGGGGAGTGACTTGTTTTGAGGTGATTACATCAAACCATTCTTTACAAGGAATTGCTCGATGTAAACGAAGATATCGTCAAAGGTCATAATGCCCTTGCCAATGGATACCTTGAGGTAGGATGCCGGGAATGCCAAATAGAATTCGTAAGGCAAGAATTCCTCAAAGTCCTCATAAGTGAACAAGCCGTATTCTTCGATGTCTGCTTGCATCTTTTCAGCGTCGTAAACAAGATCGTCGCCATATTCGAACATGTTAAACAATCCGGTAATACCGCCGGGGATGGAGAACAAGCCATCGATGAAGTAGTTCAGGTGGTAAACGGTTACCAAGCTGAAGCATCCTGTGTACTCAACCGCGAGCGTTGCATCGGTCATAGTAACGCGCTCGAAGCCGTTTTCACCTTGCATTGCGAACTCGTGACCGATGAAGTCAGCGTAGTTTTGCTCGGTGATGTAAACGTACTCGTTCAGCGTCAAGTCAAACAGAGCGTGCTCGTAGATGATCTTTGTGGTTGTTCCATCGCTGAAGGTGAGAGTGATAACGTTGTAGTAATCCCAACCGTCATTCTCGATGAAGATGATGCCTGCGGGTTCATATTCGCCTGTTTCGTGGTTGAATACAAGCAGAATATCTTCCATAGTCAAATCTTCAACCTTCTTTTGCGTGCCGTCTGCAAGAGTTACCAGAGTGCCTGCTGCGATACAGCTTTCTTTTCCGGAGCTTGCGCTAATGGTGACGTCACAGTCGGGCATTTCAAATGTATAAGTGCCCGCTGCCGACTCGTTAAGTAATTCAGTACCGTTAGCATCCTTAACAACAAAGGAGAAGTCCTTCGTTCCGCTAAATTCTACCTTTACTGTAACAATCTCACCGCGTTCTGCCGCTGCGGGAACCGTAACGGTTGCGTTATCTTGTTTGCTTATGGTTATCGAGTAGATTTCAACGATCTCTTGTGCCCAAACACCGTTGTTGTAAAGGTATACGGAGGGAGGTGTAGCAGGTGTTACCGTGGTTCCGTCTGCATTTATAAGGACTGCGTTCTCGGTAATCACGTTCTTTTCCTTAACAGAAGTCAAAATACTACTACCCTCAACGGTCTTTATCTCGTATGCAGTATAGGAAGCCTGCGAATTGATGGTAACCTGTGCACCATCAACGTTAGAGTAAATCTTACCGCCAAACTTATCAACGTTCATCGTACCGTTAACGGTGAAGATTGCCGCGGGCTTGCTGGGATAAGCCATGGGATGGTCAGGATTGCCACCTGCATCGGAACGAATATCATCAAACTTTTGGTATGCGATGATATCGGTTGCGTTCAGAACAACGCCTTCTCCTACCGTGAACTTTGCACCGGTCATAATCTTGAAGCGTTGATCCATGTTAAAGGTTGCGCTTTCTTGACCGTCGGCCTTAAGAAGCTCTACGTCGTAGTGATAAGAAACTGCAAACAGAGCATCTGCAGTATTGATAGTAACCGTACCAATAGCCTTAACACTAAGCTTCATACCGTTGGTCTTAGCACCGCCGTAAACATCAAGGTCACAAACCTCGGTGTCAACGTCGTACTTAGCAATGATCTTACTGTAGGTTGCATCGGTAAGTGCAATAACAGCGCTTGTGTTATTTGCACCATAACCGATCATATCACCAACCGTTTGGTTGATTTGATCGTTGGACCACAGCATTGCCCAAACCTTAACAGTGCCGCCGTAGCTGATGTGCGTCTCGGGAGATACGTTCATCAAAATGAATCGGCTATATGCAGTGATAGGTTCGCTACCGCTCATGGTACTGTAAAGTGCATAGGAAACACTACCACCCGGGAAGTCTCTTACCGTGAAGGGTTGATAGAGTACAGAACCGTTGTTTAGAGTTACCTTACTGCCGTTGTCCTTAGTCAACTCACGAATGAAGCCTGCGGCATAAATGGTGCCGTTATTGATCAGCTCTGCATTTGCATCCAGAATAAGACGAGCGTGTTCGCCTGCTGTGAAACCGGCATACGGCGATGCACCGCCACCACCGGAAAGCTGACCGTCGATTTGGAGAATACCGTTGTTGGTCAGAGTCTTGCCTGCAGCAAGAATTACCATAACGTGACATTCATCCTCGCCCGCAGGAGCCTCAGCTGTTGCTGCGCTCTGCGTTACACTGATTGTACCGGAGGAACTAATCGTATTGACACCGTCACCGTTGATGCCGTAAGGCAGAATGAAGGTGACACCTGCAGCGATGGTAACGTTTTCTTTAATGTAGATAGGTCCAAGATCCTGATCGTGAGGCTTAACCTGAACGGTATTGCCGGATACTGCTACCTTCAAAGCGCTTTCGATGCTACCGTAAGCTACGCCTGTGGAGTTGTTAACCGCTACAGTTACAAAGGTTACGTAGTTCTTAACAGTGACAACCGCATAGTTGGTAGTATCGTTGGGTGTAAAGGTGAGCTCAATGTAGCTGGTATTTGTACCTGCTACAAATACGGGTGTACCGAATGCGAATGTACCCGAAACGGTTTGACCGTTGTGAGTTGCGGTCAAGCCTGCGGTGGAGTAACCGAAGTTGTTCATGTAGTACTTGCCGTTCTTGCCACCTGTGAATGTGGGAGTAGACAAAGTAGCAAATGCTTGGGTAATCTCAAAGCTCTTTTCAGCTTCGGCACCGTTGTAGTTTTCGGTTGCGTCAACAATTGCTTTGACCTTATAAGTACCAACGTTAGTGGGAACGGTCTCAAGGAGAGTTCCATCCGCTGTATAGTACTCATAACGAACAGCAACTTCTCCAACAAAGGAGGTGGTGACAGTAACGCTGGGGGTGCTTGCTGTTCCCATATAAGACCAGTTGTTGATCGTCAAACCGGAAAGGGTAACAGATCCCTTGCCAATCTTATAGGTGATCGTCTTTTCACCGGGCTCGGTGGTTTCACCTGCCCAAACAAAGCTGTAGGTGTTCTTGGGTACAAGCGTAATTGTGTATGTGCCCATTGCCGTATGTGCATCGTTTCCTACAACTGTGTAGTAGACGCTATCGTCAATAGTGGGCTTTTGTGCGTTGCCCGTGTAGGGATATTCTGCATCGATAGTGGGAAGTGCTACTTCAGCCTTGGTAATGTGGAATCTAAGACCAATACTTTCGGCACTGCCGTAGTTATCGGTTTCTGCAACAACTGCTCTTACCGCATATTCGCCTGCGCGGGTGGGGAGAGTTGTTCCCCAAACGCCGTCTACGTTATATTCATAGGTAATTGCGATGTCGCCCTCAAAACCAACTACGGTAACCGTAGGCATATTCAAGGTTGCATCATACTGACCGGAAACCCAACCGTTGATGGCAAGATTCTCGAAGGAAACGGTTGCCTTGGTGATGGAGTAGGTCAGCTCCTTAGCTGCGATTGTTCCGTCAGTCCAAATGTAGTTAGCATTTGCAAGACTTACAACCGCTGTGTAAGTTCCAACATTGATGCCGCCATTGTCAACAACGGTATAGCCTGCGTTTTCAACAATGTCTGCGTTTTGTTGTGCTCCGTTGTAAACCTTATCGGTAACGGTGGGAACTGCAACTGCCTTCTTTGTGACAACAAAGGAGGTTACTGCACTTTCTGCTGCATTGAGAGTATCGTTGCCTGCAAATACTGCCTTAACGTAGTATGTGCCTGCGTCGATTCCATCAAGATTTGTAATCTCGTTGGTGCATTCTGCATCGGTGTAATACTTGAAGATGATTTCACCGTTGCTACCTTGTGCAAAGGCTTCGCCAAAGCTTGCGCTCGGTGTCTTTGCGGCTTCGCTATATGTCCAGCCCTCGATTTGAGGAGCGGAAATCGTAACGTTTGCCTTGGTAACGGTTACGGTAATCTCTCTTTGTGCCGCAGTGTAGTTTGCACTTTCTGCAACACTGTAGGTAATAACGTATTCGCCTACACCGATGATTGCATCAACCACTTCACCACCCTTGGTAATAACCTTGGTAACGGTTGCACCGTTAGAAGCGATTGCATTCGGAATGACAAATGCATTGCCGTCGTAAGACTTGGTGTAGGATTCTTCTACACCGCTGATGGTAACGCTTGCTCTTGCAATGGAGAATTCAGCGGTGAGTTCTGCACCGGAGTAGTTGGTGGTGCCTGCAACCTCTGCCTTGATTGTGTAAGTGCCTGCGCCAACAGGAGCATCTTCAACCCAAGTACCGTTTACAAGGTACTCGAAGGATACGGTAACGGTATCTGCAAAGTCCTTGGTAACAATTACTTCCGGTGCATTTGCGGATTGACCGTAGGTCCAGCCGACAATGGTGAGATCCGAAAGTGTAACGGTTGCCTTGGCGATGCTGTAAGGAACGGTAACGGTAGCCGCATCGGTGGTTGCCCACTTGTAGTTTGCGCTATCTGTCAAAGTCAGAGTTGCGTTGTAGCCGCCTGCGTTCTTTGCAGTGTTGTTTGTAACGGTGTACAAATCAGACGTCGGAATAACCGCGGTGATGTTGCTACCCGTGTAAACGTACTCAGCAGTGTATTCGGTGGGAGCGTTGATTTCCTTCTTGCCAACGGTAACGGTAATTTCTACTTCGCGAACGTTGTAGTTGCCTGCCTCGTCGGGAGTAAAGATTGCCTTGAAGGTGTTAACGCCTGCATTACCAACGGTTGTTTCATTGGTATCAATGCGCCATATGCCTTGTACGCCTGCAGGAAGTGTGATGATATCCT
>JAFYRH010000217.1 GCA_017559555.1 Clostridia bacterium | reverse complement strand
GTTGTGGCTTTCTTTCAATTTGTTTAGGTTAGAACCAACCCCTCAGTCACGGCAAACCGTGACAGCTCAGTAATTGCTTGCAATTACGGGGCGCTTGCGCCTCCTCTTCTGCACAGGGGAGCCTTTCGGAAAGCCACTTTTTGCGTCGATATGTTTGTTGTAACCTAAGCATTGCACACGATAATCGGTCGTTTTCGGAAAACCACAGGTCTCCCCTACGGGATACGATAGATTTTGCTGTTCTCCGTAGGGGCGAACTGTGTTCGCCCGCCTTTATGCACGATAAGCTGCTCGTTTTCGGGCGATTCGTGAATCGCCCCTACAAATTGATCTCTTAACTCTTCACTTTGCACTTCTTCAGCACCACCGCGCCCATGGGGGGCAAGGTGATGGTAACGGCGTGTTTGTAGCCGCGCGGCAGGTCGCAAGGCTTGCTTGTGAGCACGCCCGCGTTGATGTTTCCCGCTCCGCCAAACTCAATAGCGTCGCTGTTGAAAACTTCTTCGTACTTGCCTGCCTTAGGGAGAGCCGCTACGAAGTTTTCGCGCTTGACGGGCAAAAAGTTGAGAAAGACGATCAATTCATCGCCGTTTTTTGCAATACGTCGGTAAGAAAGAATGCTTTCCTCCTTGTTGTCGGGGTCAATCCACTCAAAGGATGCAGGTCCCTCGTCGGCATTCCACAGCGCGGGGTTTTCCAAATAGAAGCGGTTGAGGCTTGCCACGAACAATTGGTACTTTGCGTGCATATCATAGTTAAGCAAGAACCATTCGATTTCACCATCGTGATCCCACTCACGGAACATTCCGATTTCACTACCCATAAAGAGCATCTTTTTGCCGGGATGCGTCATCATATAAGTGAGATAGGTGCGTGCACCTGCAAACTTGGTTTCATAGTCGCCTGCCATTCGGTCAAGCAAAGACTTTTTGCCGTGCACCACCTCGTCGTGCGAGATGGGAAGCACATAGTGCTCGTTGAAGGAATACATAATGGAAAAGTTCATTTTGCCATGGTGGTAAGAACGCCATTGGGGCTCTTCTTGAACGTAAGAGAGCGTATCGTTCATCCATCCCATATTCCATTTGTAAGAGAAGCCAAGGGCATCCTCTTTGTTGCCCGTGATCTGCACGATGGCGGCAGATTCCTCTGCAATGGTCATAACGTCGGGATGGTTTGCGGCAAGATAGCTATTCATTTTTTGGAAGAATGCAATCGCTTCGAGGTTGCGGTTGTCCCCATAAACGTTGGGGAACCACTCGCTGGGAGCTTTGTCGTAATCGAGATAGAGCATTGCCGCCATCGCATCTATGCGAAGCGCGTCAATGTGGTATTCCTTGAGCCAATAGACGGCGTTGGAAATGAGAAAACTCTGCACCTCCTCGCGGCCAAGGTCAAAGCACCGCGTGCCCCATCCCTTGTGCTCTTGGCGATCCCAGCCTTGGTATTCGTAAAGAGGTTGTCCGTCGAATTCGTAGAGCCCGTGCGCATCCTTTGCAAAGTGCGCGGGAACCCAATCGAGAATGACACCAATGCCTGCTTCGTGCATGGCATCTACAAACGCCATAAAATCCTTGGGGCTGCCGTGGCGCGCGGTGGGCGCGTAATATCCGCAAACTTGATAGCCCCACGAACCGTCGAAGGGGTGTTCGCTGATGGGCATCAATTCGATGTGCGTATATCCCATTTGCTTGAGGTAGGGTGCGAGATCACCTGCAAGCTCGGCATAAGAATAATAACTGCCATCCTCGTGCTTCTTCCAAGACCCGAGATGCACCTCGTAAACGTTGAGGGGCTGTGCAAGATAATTCGCGCGATCAAAATGCGATTTGCGATAATTCATCCATCCCTCGTCGCGCCAAGTGTAGCCACTGATGTCGCAAATGAGAGAGGCTGTTTCGGGGGGGCGTTGCATCGAAAAACCGTAGGGGTCGGCTTTGAGAATCTCTTTGCCCTTGTTGCGAATGCAATATTTGTAACATTGCCCCATTTCGATGCGCGAGGTGGGAATTTTCAACTCCCAAACACCACCCTCGGTGATGCGCGTCATGGGGTCGGCATCACGGTTCCAAAAATTGAAGTCACCGCAAACCGAAACGTAATCGGCATTGGGTGCCCAAACGCGAAAAACAATATCATCTCCCTCTATGTGCATACCCAAATATTCGTATGCGTGAAAGTTTGTGCCTTGATGAAAGAGATATGCCGCCATATCTTGCGGCGCTTCTTTTGTTTTTGAAACACGTTTTTCTTTTTTCACGAGATTCCCTCCCCTCTCAAAAACTTGAAGCAATGGTAGTATGCCCTAAAAGTGCTATACTATGCCACACCTTAAAACGGTTTTGGCACATAGTTTGCCATTTTTAATTGTATCACATTTTTTTGCCCTTGTCAATGTACCACCTGCACAAATCGAACGCCATATAACAAGAAAATTTATTATATATCTCCCGCGTGCGCGAAAAAGCGACAAAAAGGGTGAAAAAACGAGAGGGGTGCGGTTAGAAATCGCCTGTTTTTGGAAAACCCAAGGTCCCCTTGCCGGTTGTTGTAGAGTGTGTGGAAATTTGCTTTTGCTGACGTATATCTCAAAACAAAACCTCTGTATGCCCGTCCTGCAAACGGACACTAACTTTAGCCTTCCCCTTGAGGTAGCGGAGCGGCGCGAGCGAAATGAATGACAGTCCGGTGGACTGTCAAAACGTGAGCGTGACCGAGCCGCAGCGAGACAGGTGCCGAGTAACACGAGGCGGATGAGGTGTAGGATGTGGAGCATCCGCCAAGAACACTTGTTTATCCCCCCACTTTTGCTTGCGACAAGTTTCCGCACTCCCACCACACCACACGCACCTCAATATCCTCGCCCGAAAGAGCGAGCGGCTCCCCTTTGGGAGAAAGTGTCAAAACGCTCCCCGAGGGGAAAGTCAAAACAGTGTTTTCCCCCTCTTTTTGCACACTTTTTGCATCCCCGTATAGCAAAAAAGCGGTTGCAGGTTGCAAAAAGCCGATCATTTTTGAGGATTCACAAGAAAAGACGACCTCGCCCAAATTCACCTCGCAACGCTCCCCATCAGACGTCAAAACCAACCCGCAAAGGGACGTAGGAGTAAGATATTCCACCCGAACGCTTTCTCCGTTTTCGCCAAGCTCGATAACAGCAGTAAAATCCATCCCATTCAACTTTCCCACAACCTCACCTCTGCCACCCGTTACCAAATAGTCGGTTCCGCTTCGCGCAGGAGTGCACCCCGACCAAACCAACGACACACCTACGACAATCCATAGCAAAAAATGTCGAATTTTCATCTGCTTTTATCCCCTTTTCACACATTGATATGCTTTGTTATGACTATTTTTATGATATTTTTTGAAAAAAGATGCGAAAAAGGGATTGCAATATTTGTCTTAAAATGGTATAATAGATAGAGTATTTTGTAAGAAAGGTGGAACGCTATGAACGCTCTCTCCCGTTATCATTTAAAAAAGTTGTCCGCTGGCCCCGTTTATATCAAGCGCGCAGAGATTGATCTTGGCGTTCTGGGGCAAAATTTTCAGGCTTGCCTCCAAAAAATAAACGCCTCCTCCCCCACCGCTCGTATTCTTGCAGTGGTCAAGGCAGACGCCTACGGACACGGCACCGAACCCTGCGTGCGCGCGCTCCTCGGTGCTGGTTGTGACTTTTTTGCCGTCTCTTGCATTGAAGAGGCTCTGGCAGTTCGTTCGGTCTGTCGGGACGAGAAAAAAGAGGCAGACATTCTCATCCTTGGTTACACGACCCCGAAATACGCGCGCGAGTTGACAGAAAACAATTTGATTCAAACACTCCTTTCCCCGTGGTATGCAAACGAACTTGCCGAGGCGGTAAAAAACGAAAATCTCCCACCCCTGACGGTGCACGTTGCCGTGGACACAGGCATGGGGCGCATCGGCTACCCCGCACGCACCGAGAAAGAAATTGCACAAACGGCGTGCGATATCCTCTCACTCAAAGACAAAACCGCGTTTGAGGTGTGCGGAATGTTCACCCACTTTGCTCGCGCCGACGAGGAGCTTGCATCCTCAAAAGAAAAAACCACTTTGCAAGCAACACGCTACCGTCTACTCAAAGAAAAGCTCGAAAAGGACGGAATGGTCATCCCCTTCCACCACGTTAGCAACAGTGCCGCTGCACTGACTCGCCCCGATGATATTTTTGACGGTGTGCGTCTCGGTCTTGCACTTTATACACCGCCCACGTATACGCCAAAACGCCTGAATTTGCAACCTGTTATGCATCTTTCGGCAGACGTGGTGCACATTCAAACCATCCCTGCGGGCGAATCGGTCGGCTACGGCGGTCGGTTTACTGCATTGAACGATACCGTTATCGGCGTTCTCCCCATCGGATATGCCGACGGCATTCCGCGCTCCCTTAGAGGCGCGACACTCTCCTTGCGAACGCGCGACGGCATCTTCCCCGTTAAGATCATCGGAAGCGTTTGCATGGACCAATGTATGATCGACCTCTCGGGTATTCCCGCCTATGTGGGAGACCGCGTCTCCTTCTTTGGACATACCAAAGCATCTCTTTCGGCGCTTGCCGAACACGCAGGCACCATTCCCTATGAGCTTCTCTGTGCCATTTCCCCACGCGTTCCCAGAACATATTATGAAGAAAACGAGGATTAAAAAAATGAAACAAATTTTAAAAAACGCCGCCTTGTGCATCGTTCTCTCTTTGCTTGTTGCCATGTTCTGCATTCCTGCGCAAGCAATCGGTGACCCCACAAACGGTCAAACCGTTATTAGCTCCGGCTCGGTAGGTCAAGGAACCGGAAAACAGACCACACTTGTTGATTTTACCGCATCTGATCTTTGCGGATTTGAAGCGATCGGCAACACATCCGCCCCCATTTTCAAATCCTCTGCCGCTTGGAACGCAAACGTTCTTTACACCTGGCTCAACTCGGCAGAAGCCGAGACGGGCATTCGCGGAACGCTTTCCAACCCCTCTATTTTACAAGGTGCTTCCACACTTTCTGTTCAACTGTTGGCACAATATACAAAAGCAACCACCTACAAAGCAACTCTTCGCCTCGAGGGCGTAGACAAAGCCGGTGCTCCACTCTCTTTGGTAGCAACCGCAACAGCTTCCTCGGCAAATTGGCAAACCGTTACCTTTGATATTTCCGCATTCGTAGAAAATGCAAACCTTGAAGTTCCCTGCACCGTTACCGTTTTGACAACCTCGGAGGCAGAGGAAGAAGAATTCGTTTTGTGGGTACATTCCATTTATACAAGTTCAATCGAAACCTACCCCGAATACCTCCTCCCCGTAGCGGCTGCCGCTTGCGGATTTATTGTTGGTTTTGCTCTCTTTTTTGTGATTTATCGCGCTACGTGTAAGAGAAATCGCCGCCCCCGTTGGGAGGAGCGCTGATATGTCCTTAAACGTTAAATATGAGCACAAGTTGCAGGATATTGCCTTTTTGGGTGGTCATCACATCCAATATATACCGCACCTGCACCGCGAATTGGAGCTCATTTGTTTGCTGGAGGGTGACGTGATCGCCTATGCCGATTCGGTTCGTTACGAGCTGCACGCGGGCGATGTTTTTCTCACCTTCCCCAACCAAATCCACTCCTATGAAAAAGTAACAGAAGAAACACACGTCGGCTTTATTTTTAAACCCGACCTGCTCCCCGAACTGATGGAGACATTCACCATTGGCACGCCTACGTCCCCCGTAATTGAGGGCGCCGCAAACAATCCGCGCATTCGCGCGCTGATCGATGCCTTGACCGATACGGTAGAACGTGAAGAGTTTTCGCACGTATCGGAATTGCGCCGCGGATATTTGCTGGCTCTTTGTGCCGAGCTCATTCCTTTAATGAAAATTTCCAAGCTCCCGGTGGGAGACTCCGAATCTTTGCGTACCATCGTTTCTTTTTGCACGCAAAATTATGCCGAAAATCTTTCTCTTTCGTTATTAGAAGAAAAGCTTCACCTCAACAAGTTTTATATTTCCCACTTGTTCAGCGGCCGACTCGGCTTGCGTTTTAACGATTACATCAATTCCCTGCGTGTTTCCGAAGCTTGCCGCTATCTGCTCAATTCCTCTCTCAGCATTACAGAAATCGGTTCTTTGGTCGGTTTTAACACACCGCGCACATTCAACCGCGCATTCATCAAACAATTAGGACTTTCCCCCTCGGAATACCGCAAACAACGCATGCCCGAGATGCGTGCACACGTAAAACGCCTCTCAGAGGAGTAAAAATGACATAGACGACACCCATCTTGTCGCAGATGTCTTATTAAAAAAGAAAAGAATAGCAATATTTGTCTGATTGGAGAACTAACATGAGTCAAATTAAGGATATCAACCTCGCCCCCTCGGGCGCGGATAAAATTTCGTGGGTAGCATCTTATATGCCCATTCTCAACTCTGTAAAAGAAGAATTTGAAAAGAACAAGCCCTTTGCCGGCAAAAAAATTTCGATGTCGATTCACCTTGAGGCAAAGACCGCTTACCTTGCAAAGGTTTTGCGCGCAGGCGGCGCCGAGGTTTGGGTGACAGGATGCAATCCCCTTTCTACCCAAGATGACGTTGCGGCGGCTCTTGCTGCAGAGGGATTTGAGGTCAATGCCATTCACGGTGTCGATATGGACGAGTACACCGAGCATCTCAAAACGACCCTTTCCTGCTGCCCCGATCTCATCATCGATGACGGTGGAGATCTGATCTCGCTTCTTCACGGCGAATGCCGCGAATACGGCAAAAACCTCATTGGCGGTTGCGAAGAAACCACCACAGGTATTCACCGTCTGCTTTCTCGCGAAAAAGCAGGACTCCTTGACTACACAATGATCGACGTTAACGATGCCGATTGCAAGCATTTGTTTGACAACCGCTACGGTACGGGACAGTCGACAATGGACGGAATTATGAACGCAACCAATCTTATTATCGCAGGCAAGACCGTTGTAATTGCGGGCTACGGGTGGTGCGGAAAAGGCTTTGCAATGCGCGCAAAAGGCATGGGCGCGGTTGTTATTGTAACCGAGGTTGACCCCATTAAAGCGATTGAAGCAACCATGGATGGATTCACCGTAATGCCTATGGACGAAGCCGCAAAGCTTGGCGATTTGTTCGTCACCCTGACCGGTTGCGCAGACGTACTTGTAAAACGTCACTTTGAAATCATGAAGGACGGTGTCCTCCTTTCAAACAGCGGTCACTTTGACGTTGAAATCAATAAAGAAGATCTTGCATCCCTCGCTACCGAAATTTGGGAACGCAAGCCCAACATTCGCGGCTACCGCATGGCGGACGGTCGCATCCTCAATCTGCTTGCCGACGGCAGACTCGTTAACCTTGCCGCAGGCAACGGACACCCTGCCGAAATTATGGATATGTCCTTTGGCATTCAAGCAAAGAGCCTTGCTTACCTTGCAAAGAACGGCAAAGAAATGGCAAAGAAGGTATATGCAGTTCCCACCGAAATCGACCGCGAAGTTGCCCTCATCAAGCTCAACTCCACCGGCATCAACATCGACGTTCTCACCCCCGAACAAGAAGAATATCTCGCTCGCGTTGAGTGATAAAAAACCGGTACGTTTCCCTTTTTAACTATTTTTGTTATTTTTTACCAATAGCAATATTTGTCTTGTTTTGGTTTTGAGTTCAAATTTGAAGGAGTTCCCTCTCAATGTTAAACAACCCTGAAAATAAACAAAATTCTCTCTCCTGCCGCGTTGCCGTTATTGGTGCAGGACACGCAGGAATTGAAGCGGCACTTGCTTCGGCTCGGCTCGGTGTAGATACCGTTCTGTTTACGATGTCTCTTGAGTCGATTGCCAATATGCCCTGCAACCCCTCCATAGGCGGAACTGCCAAAGGTCACCTCGTTTATGAGATTGATGCTCTGGGCGGTGAAATGGGTCGCGCGGCAGATTTGGTCACACTCCAATCCCGTCTTTTGAATATGGGAAAAGGCGTTGCTGTGCAAAGCAAACGCGTACAGGCAGACCGCAAAAAATATCAATCGATTATGAAGCGCACGCTTGAAACGACCCCGAATCTTCGCATTGTTCAATCTGAGATAACCGCAATATTTGTCTCACCACAAGACGAATGTAATGCGAATTCAAAAAACAACCAAGATTCGACAGCAATATTTGTCTCGGGTGTTCAAACGCGACTTGGCGAAAAATGGGACTGTGATTGCGTAATTGTTGCCACCGGAACCTACCTCGAGAGCGCCATTTTTGTAGGCGACGTTAGCTACGAAGCAGGCCCCGACGGCTTCCTTCCCGCAAAGGGACTTTCTGCTTCTCTTGAGGAGATCGGCGTTAAGCTCCTTCGCTTCAAGACCGGTACCCCCGCGCGCATCAAACGCGAAAGCATTGATTTTTCGGTGCTCGAAGAGCAACCCGGAGACGATTTTATTCTTCCTTATTCTTCTCTTCATGAAGAAGACTTCTTTAAGGATTTCGAGCAAACCAGTTGCCATATCGTTTACACGAACTCGGAGACGCATCGTATCATCAGAGAAAACATCACGCGAAGCGCCATGTACTCCGGCAAGATCCACGGCACGGGACCGCGCTACTGCCCCTCGATTGAGGACAAGCTCGTTCGTTTTGCCGACAAGGAGCGCCATCAGTTGTTTGTAGAACCAATGGGCGCTGATACCTCCGAAATCTATCTGCAAGGCTTTTCCACCTCTCTCCCCACCGACGTGCAGGTAAAAATGCTACACTCCCTGCCCGGTTTTGAAAGCGCTGAGATCATGCGATACGCTTATGCTATCGAATATGACTGCGCAGATCCCTTGCAAATGGATGCAACTCTCGAATTTAAGCACATAAAAGGACTCTTTGGCGCAGGGCAGTTCAATGGCACCTCAGGATATGAGGAAGCAGCCGCACAAGGTCTTGTTGCAGGTATCAATGCCGCGAGACGCGTCAAAAATCTTCCTTCTATTATATTACCGCGCTCCGGCAGCTATATTGGCACCTTAATTGACGATCTTGTCACAAAAGGAACCAACGAACCCTACCGTATGATGACTTCCCGTTCGGAATATCGCCTGCTTTTGCGCCAAGACAACGCAGATTTGCGCTTAACCCCCATCGGATATGAAGCAGGACTTATTGATGAGGCGCGTTATCAAGCGTTTTGGCACAAAAAAGAGACTCAAGAAGCCGAAAAAGAGCGTCTTGAGACCACTTTTGTCTCCTCTAACGTTGCCAACCCGCTTTTAGAACGCATTGGTGAGACCCCCCTTAAATCAGGCTCTTCATTGGCAAATTTGCTCCGCAGACCTGCAGTTACTTATGATTTGTTAGCAGAAATCGACTCGGATCGCCCGGTTTTGCCTTATTCTGTG